>JBBRGR010000090.1:0-7175 GCA_038223815.1 Gemmatimonadales bacterium | reverse complement strand
GTCTCGACCTGCTCGAGCCACTTGAGGGTGTCGCGGCCGCGGTGCTCACCAACCTCGGCGTCGAGCTCGAGGACGTCCAGCAGAAGATCGAGGAGACGGTCCAGGCATTGCCCTGTGCGTGCTGGGGATCGTCATCGGCGCGATCATCGCCCTCCGCGAGGGGCTGGAGCGCGGCGAGTCGCTGGCGAAGGAAATCGGGGAGCTTCGGCGCGAACTCACCCCCACCCTGCAGGCGATGGCCCGTCTTGGCAAGGAAGGCGCCGACATTGCGGACCTCGCCAAGGACGAAATCCGGGAGATCGTCTTCTCGGCCAAGCGCCTCCGGAAGGACGTCGAAAAGGGGGTCCAGCGTACCCGCCGCCGCCTCGCCGACTTCGAGGCCGTGGTGGAAGTGGTGCAGGACGAACTCGAGGAAACGGCACTCGATGTCACGACCGCGCTGCACACCGTGCGGACCGGCGGCGGGATGCTGGGACAGCTCCGTCGCATGGTGATGCCCCCGCGCCGGGGGCGTGGTCGGCGATGAAGATCGCCGTGGCGTTCGCGCTGGTCGCGCTCGCCGCCCTCCTCGCCCCAGACGCCCTCCACGCCTGGACCCCCGGGACGCACGTGGTGCTGGGCGAACGCATCCTCTCCTCGCTGCAGCTGCTGCCCACAGCCGTGGCGGATCTGCTGCGCGCCTTCCCCTATGACTTTCTGTACGGGAGCATCGCGGCCGACACGACGATGGCGAAGAAGTTCGCCCCCGCGGATCGCCACTGCCACGCCTGGCACGTCGGGATGGAGGTGCGCGATCTCGCCGATTCCGACGCGCTCCATGCGTTCGGCCTCGGCTACATGGCCCACCTCGCCGCCGACGTGGTGGCCCACAATCACTATGTCCCGCGCCAACTGGTCGTGACCAGCAGCACGCGATCCATGGGGCACACCTATTGGGAAAGCCGGGCGGAAACGGTGCTGGGCGACGCGGTGCCGAAAGCGGCCCGCGAGCTGATCCGGCTCGACCATCGGGCTGCCGACCAGCATCTCGAGCGGATCCTCTCGCCGACCATCTTCTCGGTCCCGACCAATCGGAAGTTCTTCCGGGGCATGGTCCGCGTGGCGAATTCGCGGACATGGCAGCTCGGCATGCAGGTCGCGAGCGACCAGAGCCGGTGGGAACTGTCCGAAGAGCTGGTTGGGGCCCACCTCGACCAGGCGACGGCCAACATCCGGTCGGTGCTGCGCGACGAGGCGTCGGCAGTGCTGCAACTCGACCCAAACGGCGAAGGCGCCATCCTGCGCAGCAAGGACGTCCGTCGGACGGCGCTGGTCGGGCGTGGCCGGCGCGACCGGGCGTGGCTGACGGCGCTCGCCGATGTGCGGTTCGGCTTGCCCCCAGCCGAAACCGGCCAGCTCGTGATCGACCCACCGCGCGTCAGCGACTGAGCGCAGCGACTCCCGCGACCACCCGTGCCACTTCCCCGGCGGTCGTGTAGCACGCGGCACCGATCCGCACCATGCCCTCGACTTCCAGCCCCAGCCGGCGCGCGACCGTCGTCGCGTAGAAATCGCCGTTCGACACGAAGCAGCCATGATCGACCAACCCGCGGGCGACCTCCTCGGAGGACGTCCCCGCCAGCGTGAAGGCCATCGTCGCGGTGCGCGGCGTGCCGGGAGGCGGCCCGAGTCGGCGCACACCGCGGATCTCCCCCAGGCCATCCCACAACTGCTGGAAGAGCTCTCGCTCCCGACGGTGGAGCAGGTCGTAGCTCTGCACGAGCCGCGAGCGAAGGTTCCCTTCGCCACCACCCAGGCCGGCAATCCACTGGACGGCCGCCGCGGCACCGACGATGCCCTCATGGTTCTGGGTGCCGGTCTCGAGGCGCTCCGGCGCAGTGTCCGGCGCGGGCTCCAGTTTCGGGACGTCAATGGTGCTCAGCACGGGATGCCGACCCCAGAGCACGCCCACGTGCGGACCGTAGAACTTGTAGGCGCTGCACGCGTAGAAGTCGGCCCCGATCGACTTCGGATCGGGGAGGTGATGGGGCGAATAGTGCACCCCGTCGACGTAGACGAGTGCGCCGGCGTTCTTCGCGAGCTTCGTGGCGGCCGCAACGTCCGAAATGGTGCCGAGGGCGTTCGAGGCGGCGCCGATCGCGAGGAGTCGGGTACGCTCGGTCAGCAACCCGGGGAGGAGGTCGAGACGGAGCTGCCAGCTCTCGAGGTCGAGTGGCAACATCTTGAGGACGAGCCCGCGCTCCGTCGCCACCGCCTGCCACGGCGCCAGGTTGGCATGGTGGTCGAGTTCGGTGACGATGATCTCATCGCCCGCAGCCCACCCCCGCGCAAGTGCCCGCGCCACGTGGAAGGTGATCGTCGTCATGTTGTTGCCGAAGACCACCTCGTTCTCGGCCCCGCCGAAGAACGCGGCGTAGGTCCGGCGCGCTTCGAGCAGCAACGCGTCCGTCTCCACCGACGTCGGATAGATCCAGTGCGTGTTGGCGTTGTGGTGCAGGAGGTAGTCGCGCATCGCGTCCGCCACCGCGAGCGGGACCTGCGTTCCACCGGGACCATCAAAGTAGGCGACCGACTGTCCGGCGCAGTGTCGCTCAAGCGCCGGGAACTGGGCCCGGATCTGCTCCACCGTCAAGGCGGCGCTCATTCGGCGAGCCTCGCGGCGAGGATCGGCTGGATCCTCTTCGGGTCGGCCTTCCCCATGCTGCGCTTCATCACCTGCCCGACGAAGAATCCGATGAGCCTGGCGTCCCCGCCCCTGAAGCGTGCGACCTCATCGGGGTGCGCGGCGATCACGTCCGCGACCCACCCTTCGAGTGCACCAGTGTCCCGCACCTGCACCAACCCGAGTCGGTCGGCGATTGCTCGTGGCAACTCCTCGGAGGTGGCCAACTCGGGGAAGATGCGCTTCGCGGCCTGCAATGACACGGTACCGTCCGCCACACTGGCAACCAGCGCCGCCAGTCGTTCCGGGGCCACGCTGAAGGCGCCCGTTTCGTTCCACGCACCCATGGCCTCGCCAAGGACCCAATTCGATGCAGTCTTCGGATCGGCACCGGCCTGGACGACCGCCTCGAAGTACGTCGCGACCTGAGGCTCCTGAATCAAGGTACGCGCGTCGTATTCGGGGAGGCCGAGGACGTTCTGGTAGCGGGCGCGCCGCGCCGCCGGAAGCTCCGGCAAGGCAGCACGCTGCGCGGCAATCCAGGCCTCGTCCAGCACCAGGGGCGGAAGATCCGGATCGGGGAAGTAGCGGTAGTCGTGGCTGTTCTCCTTCGAGCGAAGCGGCTTCACCTCGCCGGTGGCCGCATTGAAGGTGAGCGTGACCTGGGTCACGGCCTCCCCTCGCTCGAGCATCGCGATCTGGCGCTCGCGCTCGGCCTCGAGCGCACGCTCGACATTGGCGAAGGAGTTCATGTTCTTCACTTCGGTCTTGGTGCCGAGCGGGTCGCCTGGCCGCCGCACCGAGAGGTTTGCGTCGACGCGGAGTGAGCCCTTTTCCATGGAGCACTCGCTGACACCTGCATAGATGAGCAGCTGCCGCACCGTCGTGAGGTAGGCCCGCGCCTCGCCGGGGGACCGCATGTCCGGGCCGCTGACGATCTCTGCGAGCGGCGTCCCCGCACGGTTCAGGTCCACCGCCGTGAGGCCCGGGAGACGGTCATGCAGGGACTTGCCGGCATCCTCCTCCAGATGGAGGCGGGTGATGCTGATGTCGATGGGTCCGCGCTCGGGCGACTCGATGCGCACCACCCCGTCCTCGGCAAGCGGCTTGTCGAACTGGGAGATCTGATACCCTTTGGGCAAGTCCGGGTAGAAGTAGTTCTTGCGTGCGAAGATGCTGCGCTCACGGATCGCGCAGCCGAGGGCCAGCGCGCCGAGCGTGCCGAGGCGCACCGCCTCGGCGTTGGGCACCGGCAGCGCGCCCGGCAGGCCGAGACAGACCGGGCAGACGTTGGTGTTGGGGGCATCGCCGTAGGACGTGGCGCAGCCGCAGAACATCTTGGTGCGCGTGGCGGGTTGCACGTGGATTTCCAGCCCGATGACAGTTTCCCAGGTCATGCGCGCACCTCCGCCGTCGCGTCGACGTGGCGTTCCAGCACCTCGGCGACCGCGAGCATGGTGGCCTCATCGAAGTCGCGGGCGATGAGCTGGCCACCGAGGGGCAGTCCCTGATCGCGGCCGATCGGGAGGGACATGGCCGGAACGCCGGCGAGCGATGCCGGCGCCACGAAGATGTCGGCCTGGTACATCTGCACGGGATCGGCCGTCTTTTCGCCCGCCTTGAAGGCCGCCGTGGGCGTGGTCGGCGTGAAGAGCAGGTCGACCCCGTCCGCGAAGACGCGCGTGAAGTCATCGGCAATCAGCGTGCGCACGGCCTGCGCCCGGACATAGTACTGGTCGGCGTAGCCGGCGCTCAGCACGAACGTCCCCACCAGAATCCGGCGGCGCACTTCCGGCCCGAAGCCTTCGCCTCGCGTGGCCTGATAGAGCGCGCGCACATCGGCCCCCGGGCCCACGTGCCGTGGCCCGTAGCGGACGCCGTCGAAGCGTGCGAGGTTGGCGGCGGCCTCGGCGGGGTTCACGATGTAATACGTGGGCACGGCGTATCGTGTGTGCGGGAGCGAGACCTCGCGAATCGTGGCCCCGAGATCGCGCAGCGTGGTGATGGCCCGCTCACAGCTCGCGCGGATCGCGGGGTCAAGATCGGCCGGGAAGTATTCCCGTGGAATCCCGATCACGACACCCTTCAGGTCCGACCGCGTCGCCGGTACCGCCATCGGCGGTTCGGCACGGGAGGTGGCATCGCGCGGATCCACGCCGGACATCGCGGCGAGGACACGGGCCGCGTCCTGCACCGTCTTGCCGAAGACGGAAATGCAGTCAAGCGACGACCCGAACGCGACCAGCCCGAAGCGGGACACGCGACCGTAGCTGGGCTTCACGCCGACGATGCCGCAAAAGGCCGCCGGCTGACGAACGGAGCCACCTGTCTCGGAGCCGAGCGCGGCCGGGACGACCCCCGTGGCAACGAGCACGGCAGATCCGCCACTGGAGCCACCCGGGACCCGGGTCGGATCGAGCGGATGCAGCACGCGGCCGAAGGCGGAATGCTCGGTCGAGGATCCCATCGCGAACTCGTCGAGGTTCGCCTTCCCGGCCACCATCGCCCCCGCTGCACGGAGCCGTGTGATGACGGTCGCCTCGAACGGCGAGGTGTAGCCGGTGAGGATCCGGGATGCACAGGTGGTCGGCTCATCGGTCGTGACGATGTTGTCCTTCACCGCGATGGCCATTCCGGTGAGGGGGCCTTCGGGCGTGACGTCGAGCCGCGCCGCTTCCCGGTCCAGAACAGCCTGTGACCAGTGCAGCGTGGCGTTGAGGGACGCGACGTCCGCGAAGCGACGCCCGATCTCGCGGGCGAGTACGCGGGCGGTCATTCGTCCACCATCCCGCCCAGCTTCGGCACCACGAAGAAGCCGTCAATGAACACCGGCGCGATCGACTCCGGACCGCGCACCAACGGGATCGGGTCGATGACATCCTCGCGCAGGGTCAGCTGCGCCGGCCCGACGGCCACCGTCCCGGTCGACGCAGGCAGGGGGACCTCGCCGAGTTGTGCCACAAACTCGACGATCCCCTCGAGCTGGATCGCCAGCAGCGGCACATCTGCTTCGGCCACCGCGAGCTCCGCAAGTCGTGCCACATGCCGGACCTCTGCTTCCCCGATTCTCATGCGCTCTCCCAGTCGCGCTCGAGGCCGGCAAAGGCGACGAGCAGTTGCTTGGTCCCGACCTCGGGGTCGTCGAACGCCACCGAGACCTTGAGGTCCTTCCCCCCCCCACTGAGCCCCAGGATGGCCCCGCCGCCGAAACGACGATGCCGGACTCGCTCCCCCTTCACGTAGCGCGGGGCGTCCTGACTCTCGCTCGCGGGCGGGAGATCCACGGGCGCGGGTTCATCCCAGACGCCACCAGATTGTGCCGGCCCTCCCCTGGCGCCGCTCGCGGGCGTACGCCACTTCGCGCCGCCACTGGACGGACCCGCTGCGCGTCCACCACCCCAGCCACCGCCCGACCCCCACGACGATTGCCCGAGGGTGGTTCCCGCCGAGAAGGAGGTCCGCTTCTCCTCGACCAATTCCTCCGGCAGCTCCTTGAGGAAGCGCGAAGCCATGGCGGGACGCAACTCGCCACCGCGACGGCGAGCTCGCGCCCACGTGAGGAGCAGCGCGTCGCGTGCCCGCGTGATGCCGACATAGCAGAGCCGACGTTCCTCATCGAGTCCATCCAGCGATTCAAGGGCGCGCCCGGAAGGAAACAGCCCATCCTCCATCCCGGCGAGGACGACGACCGGCCATTCGAGACCTTTGGCGGTGTGCAGCGTCATCAGGGTGACGCCATCCTCGCGGCCCGCCGTGGTGTCGATCGCCGACATCAGCGCGGCTTCGGTCAGGAAACGCTGCAGCGGCGTGCCCGGCTCCTCCGTCTCGGCAATCACCTCCGACCACTCCGCGGCACCCGCCACCATGGCCCGAACGTTCTCCCACCGGTCCGCCCCTTCGACCCCCTCGGCCAAGAGCACCGTCTCATAGTCCAGCACACGCAGGAGTTCCTCCATCACGAGCACCGGAGCCGCCTCGCCAACGCGTCTGCGCATGCTGTTGACCTCCGCGGCGAATCCCGCGAGTGCCGCGCGAAGGTTCGGGCGCAGGTCGGCGGCCATCTCCGCACGCTCGGCCGTCGCCAGCATCGAGAGATTCCAGCGACGGGCCTGTTCCGCCAGAATAGCCAGCGACGAATCCCCCACCCCGCGCCGGGGCACCCCGATAGCACGAATGAAGGCCTCGTCATCGGCGGGATTGGCGATGAGCCGCAGATAGGCCAGCAGATCCTTCACTTCCCGCCGGTCATAGAAGGACATCGACCCGATGATGCGGTACGGCACGCCGGCCCTGCGCAACGCCTCTTCGAGCGCGCGGGCCTGGGCATTCGTCCGGTAGAGCACCGCACACTCGGCGTGGAGGGCACCATGCTGGACCCGGCGTTGCAGCTCGCGCGCGATCCATTCCGCCTCGTCTCGCTCGTCGGCCGCCGCCAGCACCACGATCGACTCGCCCCCAGGGCGCACCGTGCGCAGGGTCTTGCCGAGTCGGCCGCGATTGCGCGCGATCACGG
>JBBRGR010000089.1:0-7245 GCA_038223815.1 Gemmatimonadales bacterium | reverse complement strand
CCTCGTCACCGGCGGCCTGCGGCGGCGCGGCGCGCTCGAGCAGTGCCTCCAGCACCTGATTGACCTCGGCCGTCGGGATGCGCCGCTTCCGCTCCTCGGCAACCTGGAGGATCAGGTCCAGGACCTTCCGCACGCGTTGCCCCGTCAGGGCCGAGGCGTAGAGGAACGGGACGAACTCGAGGAACGGCGCCTTCTCGATCAACTGCTCCTCCCCACGCTTCGCGGTGTTGGCGTCCTTCTCCGGGATGAGGTCCCACTTGTTCACGAGTACGATCACGGCGCAGCCGGCGTCCCATGCCTTGTTCGCGATCCGCAGGTCCTGGTTGTGCATCCCGCGCTCCGCGTCCACGACAAGGAGGCAGATGTCGGCACGGCCGATCGAGCGCTCGGTCCGCATCCCGGAGTAGAACTCGAGGTCTTCCTCCACCTTGGCCTTGCGGCGGAGGCCGGCCGTATCGATGAAGCGGATCACGCGACCATCGAAGGCGAAGTCGGTGTCGATCGAATCGCGGGTCGTGCCGGCAATCGGCGTGACCACCAGACGCTCTTCCCCGAGGAGCTTGTTCACCAGGGACGACTTGCCGGCGTTGGGGCGGCCAATGACGGCGACGTCGATCCGCTCCGTCTCCTCCTCCTCCTCGGATTCGGGCATGAGGCGAACGACCTCGTCCAGGAGGTCCCCGCTCCCCTTCCCCGTCGCGGCGGACACGGGCCAGGGCTCGCCCAGACCCAGCGAATAGAAGGTAAAACGGGCATCGCGATCGGCGATCTCGTCGAGCTTGTTGACGGCCAGCACCACCGGCTTGCCCGATGCACGCAGTCCGCCCCCGATTTCGGCATCGATCGGATTCAGCCCGTCCTTCCCGTCCACCAGGAAGATGACCACGTCGGCTTCCTCGACGGCGCGCTCGACCTGCGCTCCGATGGCACGATCCATCGTGTCCTGCGAGCCTGGCACGAGTCCGCCGGTATCGACGACCCAGAAGTCGCGCCCGATCCAGTTGGCCTCGCCGAAGTGGCGGTCACGCGTGGTACCCGGCTTGTCCGAGACGATCGCTTCGCGTCCCCCGACCAGGCGATTGAAGAGCGTGGACTTGCCCGTATTGGGGCGTCCGACCAGGGCTACGGTTGGCTTACTCATGCGGCGAGCGGCTCCATCAGGGCGTCAACAAAGGTCCGCGACAGCCGCACCGTCATCGGTACCGCCTCGGCGAGGGCGGTCAGACTGAGTGAATCAATGAAGAGGCCAGCGTCGTTCACTGCCTCTCCGGGCAAAAGCGCGAGATCGATGCCTTCCAGATGCTGCAAGGCCTCGCGCATCGCCCCGCCGGACAGCAGGCCGGCCGTCGTGACCCGGGGCCCGAAGATGTCGTTTTCGACGGGGATCAACTGAAAGCTGGCGCCGGTCGCGGCTTCGAGCGGACCGAGGACCATCGGCATCAGCGGCGCCATTGAGGTCCCGGTGATCACGGCGATCCGGCGACCTTCCCAGCCCCTGAGAAGCTCGGCTCCCTCCCGCACCTGTTCCTGCAGCCAGCGCACCGACCCGACGCCGTTCTCGACCTGATCGAACCCGCCGTAGCTCTCGGCCGGCGGCAGGTCGAGGTGTGCGCGGAGATACAGCTCGTCGGCGCCGTAGGCCCACGCGGTGCCACGCTCGTCGCGGGCACGCGCCGAGGCGGCCTCGACCAGGAGCACAGCCGTGCGACACTCGGCGTCATCCGGCTCGCGCACCAGGTGGTGCTTCGAGAATTCCGTCAGTCCCACTGGGACGACCGACACCGACAGCACCGACGGTCCGAAGGCATAGAGTTCGTCGAGCGTCTGCTTGAGGGCGTCGCCATCGTTGACGCCTGGCGACATGACGATCTGGGTGTGGAATTCGATCCCATGGTCGGCAAACTCGCGCAGCTGCGGGAGAATGTCCGGCGCCTGCGGGTTGCGCAGTACCCAGCGGCGAATGGCCGGGTCGGTGGCGTGCACCGAGACGTAGAGGGGCGACAGCCGGTATTCGATGATCCGCGCGGTGTCGTGGGGCTTGAGATTTGTCAGCGTCGCAAAGTTGCCATACCGGAAGGAGAGCCGGTAGTCGTCGTCGCGGATGTAGAGGACGTCGCGAACACCGTCGGGATTTCCATCGACGAAGCAGAAGTCGCACCGATTGGCGCAGCGGCGAATCCGGGGCGGCTCGACAGCTACACCCATCGGCTCCTCGATCGGCCGCTCGACCACCACCTCAAAGGCCTCGTCGGCCCCGGGCTCCTGGAAGACGAGCGTGAACTCCTCGTCGGAGGTGAGGAACTCCCAGTCAAGGAAGTCCTCGAGCTCGCGACCGTTCACGGTGTACAGCTCGGTGCCGGGCACCAAGCCGAGCTCCTCGCCGATGGAGTCCGGCTGGACGGAGGTCACCTTGATCACGACACGCACTCGGGGGAATTATTCACGGAAGCAATATGTCGCTATGTTGGCCCCCTGACAAGGCTTATGCGCTGTCACTTCAAGCGAGTTCGCGGGGGCGGGCGTCGCGCGCCCTTGAAAAGATTGATCCCGGACCACCCCAAGGGGCGGTCCGGGATCAAAGCGGGAGACGGGGCTCGAACCCGCGACCCTCAGCTTGGGAAGCTGATGCTCTACCAACTGAGCTACTCCCGCGAAGTCCCCAAGATACCGGAGGGAGGGGTCCCGATCAACGGCTCCCCTCCCCCCGCTTGGCTACTTGGCGGTGTAGCGCCATGCCACGATGCCGGTGCCCTGCACCTCGACCTCGATGGCGTGCGGCTGGCCCGGGTTCAAGGCCGGAATAGCGACCTCCTTCGAGGCCACCACCGTGCCGTCCTTGGAGAGGAACTCGAAGGTCACACTCTTTGCCGCCGCGGGGAGCGGCTTCTCTTCCAGTGTCTTGGCGGCAAGTCCCTTGGCGCCCCCGACCAGCTTCGCTCCGGCCGCATGGGGCTGGAAGAATTCGACCGTCAGTTCAGTCGGCATTGCCATGACCTGGCCGATGGTGGCCAAGAGCTTGTCCTGGTTGCCAGTCGCGCGATAGCCTTCGCCCAACAGCTTCACGTTGGTGCTGTTCAGGGGCTCCATGGCAATCAGGCGCTGCGCGGCCTCCACCAACCTGGCCCCATCCTTCTGGGCAAAATGCACATTCGCCAGATTGAAGAGCGCATCATGGTTGAACGGCTCCTTCTCGAGCACCATCGAGAAGAACTTGGAGGCCTCGGCATACTTCTGTTCATTGAACAGGGTGATCCCGCGATTGATCAGGTCGCTGTTGGATGCCGTTCCATCGGCGATCGAGCTGGCCAGCATGGCGGACTCGATCTTCTCGGCCTCCTCCGCCTGACCCGAGAGGCGCAGCGATGACGCCATCGCGCGGCGCACCTGCGCATCATCCGGATTGACGGCCAGGAAGCTCCGGAACGCGGCGACCGCCTCCGTATGCTTCTCGGCAGCTTGCAGCATGATGCCGAGGTTGCGAATCGCGCTCAGCCGCTGCTCGGCGAGCTGCGGATTGTTCTGGGCCTTCTCCGCCGCCAGGCCGAAATACACCGCCGCGCTGTCGAACTTGTCCGCGTTGGCAAAGTGGATTCCCATGCCAAAGAACCCCTGGGGGTAGTCCCGCGAGATGACGTTCGCCTCGCGAAGGAGCTGAAGCCCTTCTTCCGGATCCTTGGCCGCGCTCGACGCCGTGACGAGCGGCTGCCAGGCCTGCTGCCGGTAACCTTTGATCTCTTCGGCGCAATCCGGCGCGAATTCGGCAGCCTTGGTGAAGGCGGTATCCGCCCCACGCAGGTTCCCCAAGAGCAGCTCGGCTCGGCCCAGATAGTACCAGCCGGCACCACTCTTGGGGTTTGCCTCGATTGCCGAAAGGGCCGCATCCTTCCCCTTCCTGATGATCGAGACCCGCTTGTCGTTGTCGGGCCGCCCGCCACCCTCGGATCCCTCGACGGAGGTCTTGAGGTAGGTGCCGGCGCTGGAGGTCCTGAAATCGCCCTTGAGTGAGCAGAGGGGGCTCAAGTACCGTCCGCCGGCGAACACCTTCATCACCCGGGGGTTGGCTTCCATCTGGGCCGAGAGGGGCATCGCCAGCGCAGCAACGGCCATCACACCAGCGAATCCGAACGTCCGCATCGCAACTCCTTGGCTCGATCCGCGGCCCGGTTGGGGGGCCTCGGAGGGATTGGGGTCGCCGGAGTGGCGACCAACTGAAATACGGCTGAACACGGTGCTGGGTTGTCCGGCAACCCACGGAGAGGAGACGTCCACGGCCCGCCGTCCCGCACCAATGGATTGACTCTCCAATCCGACAATATCCATCAGGGGGCGGCTCCGAGCAAATCGTCCGGCGTCCGGTAGAGCCAGCCGGCGCCGGTGTTGAAGACGACCACCTGCTCAACCGGATCCAGTTGTCCATTCCGGAGCAAGACCGCGGCGGCCGCGAGCGCGGCACCCCCCTCAGGAGACCAGTCGACCCCGTCCTCCCGGGTGCCGGTGGCGGCCTCCTTGGCCATCGCCTCGTCCGTCACGGCCACTGCCCCGCCGCCACTTTCGCGGAGAATCCGAAGCATGAGCCTGTCCCCGAGCGGACCGGGAACCCGAAGGCCGGAGGCAATGGTCCACGGATCGACCCAGGGCTCGGCCATCTCCGCCCCCGAGTCGAACGCACGGACCATCGGCGCGCAGCCGGTGCTCTGCACCGTGTAGAACCGTGGCATCGGCGAGGTGACCCACCCGGCGGTGATCAGCTCATGGAAAGCCTTCCACATCCCGATCAGCCCGGTCCCGCCCCCGGTGGGGTAGAGGATGGCGTCGGGCAATCGCCAGCCGAGCTGCAGGGCGATCTCCAGACCGAGGGTCTTTTTCCCCTCGATCCGGTAGGGCTCGCGAAGCGTGCTCAGGTCCATGGCTCCGCTCTCGATCGCCCACGCGCGCGACGCCTTGCCGCAATCACCGATGTGGCCGTCCAGCAGCACCAGCTCGGCACCGAACGCCGTGATCTGCGAGAGGATGGTGCGGGGCGTCGTCCGCGGAGCAAACACCCGCACCGGTACTCCCGCACACGCCGCGTAGGCGGCACTTGCTACGCCAGCGTTCCCGGCCGTGGGGATGGTGAAGTGGGTGGCGCCCGCCGCCACGGCGCGGGTGATCGCCGCGCTGAGCCCCCGCGCCTTGAAGGCACCGGTGGGGTTGGTGGACTCGTCCTTCACCCAGAGATTCTGGAACCCGAGCCGTCGCTGGGCGCGGCCCAGCGGCAGGAGGGGGGTGTCGCCCTCGCCGAGGGTGATCGGCTCCTCGCCGGTCATCAGTGGCATGAAGGAACGAAACCGCCACATCCCCTGTCGGCGACGCACCTCGGCGCGTTCCACAGTGCTGTGCACGCGATCGGGATAGCGGACGAGCCAAGGCCGCCCGCAAGCGGTGCAGACCGACGGCAGGCCATCGGCGGAGGCGTTGCGTCCGCACTCGGAACACTCCAGATGCCAATCCATTCAGTTCCCCTTGAGGGCGTCGAGCAATTTCTGGGCGCTCGTGACGGAAAATCCGGGAAGCGCGGCGATGTCCGCCGCGGTGGCGGCCTTCACCCCGGCGAGTGATCCGAACGTCGTGAGCAGGAGTCGGCGCTTCGTCGCGCCGATCCCGGGAATGTCGAGCAGCGCCGAGGTGATGGTCCGCTGCGTGCGGCGCTTCCGGTTGTAGGTCACCCCGAAGCGGTGGGCCTCGTCCCGCGCGCGTTGCAGCAAACGGAGCGCGGGGCTGCGTCGGGGGAGTCGGATCGGGTCACTCCGGCCGGGGAGGTAAATCTCCTCATCGCGTTTGGCGAGCGAGGCGAGTGGGAGCTCGGCGAGCCCGAGGGCGGTGAGCGCCTCGAGTGCGGCGGAGAGCTGCCCCTTGCCGCCATCGATCACCACAAGATCAGGGAGCGGCTTCCCCTCCTCGCGCCGACGCGTGAAGTATCGCGTGACGACCTCGTGGATCGCGGCGAAGTCGTCCTGCTGACCAGGTCCGTGAATCTTGAACTTGCGATACTCGGTCTTGCGCGGCCGCCCCGCCTCGAAGGTGACCAACGACCCGACCGTGTCCTTTCCCTGTGCGGTCGAAATATCGACGCAGATGAAGGTCCGGGGCACCGTGGTCATGCCCAACTCGCGCCCGAGCAGGTAGACCGGATCCTCGACGCGCTCCTCCGTCTCGAAGCTCTCCATGCGGAGACTTTCGAGCAGATGCCGCGCGTTCTGGTCCGCGAGCTCGCTCCACCGCGACCCGACGCCCCGCTGCGGGACGGCAATCCTGGCCTCGGGGAGCAATTCCTCGATCCCCGCCAGCTCGGCCGGGAGGAATGGCAGCATGACCCGCCGCGCCTTCCCCGGGAGGGGCACGTACCACTGCACGATCAATGCGCCGAGTGCCTCCTCGTCCGGGAACTCCTCGACATTCTCGAGGAAGCGGTGTTCGCGGCCGATGACGCGACCATCCCGGATGCGCAGGAGCGCACCGACGGCATCATCCCCATCACGGGCATACCCCACGACGTCCGCATCCCCGGTACCCACGACATCCACCGTCGCCGGCGTCTCGACCTGCTCGAGCCACTTGAGGGTGTCGCGGAAATCCTTCGCCCGCTCGAAGTCCTCCCGGGCGCTGGCCTCGTGCATCATCACCCGGATCCGCGCCTTCAGGTCGACGGTCCGGCCATCGAGGAAGTCGGTCACCTCCGCAATCATGGCGCGGTAGGACGCCTCGCTCTGCCAGCCGACACAGGCGGCCTTGCAGCGACCAATGTGATAGTCCAGGCACGGTCGCTCACGGCGGTCCATGGGGATGTTGTCAGCGCACGAGCGCACCGTGAACATCCGACGCACCAGACCCAAGGTCCGTCGCATGTCGCCGACGTCCGTGTACGGGCCGTAGTACTTCGCCTTGGGGATGTCGCGGCGCCGGGTGGCGAGCACGCGCGGGAAGGGCTCGCCCAGCGTGACCGCGATCGAAGGATAGCTCTTGTCGTCCTTCATCCGCACGTTGAAGCGGGGCTGGTATTCCTTGATCAGATTGTTCTCGAGGAGCAGCGACTGCGCCTCGTTGACCACCACAATCGTCTCGACGTCCGCGATGCGTCGCTGCAGGAGGCGATGCTTGGGAGAATCCGGAAACTCCGTGGCGAAGTAGGAGCGTACCCGACTGCGCAGGTGCTTCGCCTTGCCGACGTAGAGCACCTCCCCCGCCTCGTCTCGCCAGAGATAGACG
>JBBRGR010000088.1:0-7249 GCA_038223815.1 Gemmatimonadales bacterium | reverse complement strand
CGATAGCCCATCTTCCCACTCGAGCGGTTGGTGATCACCCGGACCGGGTCGATTGCCTCGCGCGTCGGACCCGCCGTCACCACGACCTTCAGTCTGACAAGCGGGCCTGGGCCGGCCAGCACGCGTTCCGCGTGCGCGAGGATCTCGGCCGGCTCCGCCATCCGCCCTGCCCGATCCGAGGGTCCTTCCGCCAGCATCCCCACGACGGGACCCACCTGGTGCCAGCCGCGCTCACGCAGCAACGCGAGGTTCGCCGTCGTGGCCTCGGTGGCATACATGGCATCGTTCATGGCGGGCGCCACGAGAACTGGTGCCTTGGCAGCGAGGAGCGTGGCCGTGAGGAGGTCGTCCGCCATCCCCTGTGCGGCCCGCGCGAGCAGATGCGCCGTCGCCGGCGCGACGAGGATCAGATCAGCTTCCTCGCCAAGCGTCACATGGTCCAGCGCCCCGCCGCGCTCCCAGAGGGAGGTGCGCACGGGGCGTCGGGTGACGGCCTCGAAGGTGGGAACTCCGATGAATTCGGTGGCGCCTCGCGTCAGCACGACGTCAACCAGCGCCCCACGGGTCGCCAGCTCGCGCGCGAGCAGGACCGACTTGTAGGCCGCGATGCCGCCGGTCACTCCCAGCACGATCCGGCGGCCCCGCCACATCTCAGGCCTCGGTGCGGCGCCGGCGGAGCTCGCGGAACGTGAGGTCACCGGTGGTGAGCTTCTGCAGGGCGATCGTCGTCAACTTCTTCGCGCCCTCCGTCTGCTCCCAGCTGGCCACGACATCGCGCGGAAACTCGTTCAGGTAGCGCGCGAACTTCGCGGCCACGAGGATACCCCGGTACTTCGACCCGGTGTGACGCGCGACTTCCTGCGGCGTAAAGACTTCCATGGTGCTCCTCCAGTCAGCGATGGGCCGTCGAATGCGCCAGCTCGACGGCGACCTCGGCGCGCAAGCGATCCAGCAGGACGGCCACGTCCCGTTGGCGGCTGGTGCGACGAGCTTCTGCATCGAGGATCGCGTGCACGGCGTGCACGGCCTCGTCCAACACGTCATTGACCACGACGTAATCATACTCCACCGCGGCAGCAATCTCCTCGAGGGCCTTGTCCAGGCGGCCCGCGACCACAGCATCGGTCTCGGTCCCGCGCCCCCGGAGGCGCTCGGCCAGCACCGTCCCGCTCGGCGGGACGATGAAGATCAAGACTGCGTCCGGAAAACGCTGGCGGACCAGCCGAGCCCCCACGACTTCAATGTCCAGCACCACATGGCGTCCGCTGTGAGTTGCCTGACGCACTTCGCTGGCGAGCGTGCCGTACCGGTGCCCATTGTACTCCGCATGCTCCAGGAAGTCGCCTGCCTGCACGCGCCGTTCAAATTCGTCGGGCGTCAGGAAGTGATACGCCTTCCCATCCACTTCCCCGGGCCGGGGCGCTCGCGTCGTCGCGGAGATCGAGTAGCCCGCGTCGCGACGTTCTGCCAACACACGCCGCCCGATGGAGGACTTCCCGCCCCCTGACGGCGACGAGAGCACGACCACGAGCGGCGTCATTCGAGATTCTCCAACTGCTCCCGGATCTTCTCCAACTCACCCTTCATCGTGACCACCTCAAGCGCGATCGCCACGTCGTTCGCCTTGGAGCCAACCGTGTTGACTTCGCGCCCCAGTTCCTGGGCCAGAAAGCCGAGGCGCTTCCCGACGGCCTGACCAGACCCCAGCGCCTCATGACACGCCTCGAGGTGGGCACGCAGCCGCACCAGTTCCTCGGTGATGTCCATCCGATCCGCCAGCACCGCGATCTCCTGCGCGACCCGCTGCGAATCGACAGCCACGCCCTCGAGCAACGCCACCATGTTCGCGCGCATCCGGTCCCGCTCCCGGACCAGCCGCTCCGGGGCGATCTCGGCGATGCGATCCGCGGCGTCCCGCACGGTCCCCAGGCGCTGATGGATCTCGTGGGCGAGCACCTCGCCCTCCCGCTGCCGCATGGCTCGGCATTCCCCCGCCGCCGCCAGCACCACCGGAGCCAGCTCAGTCCACGGGAGCGGATCACCGTCGCCCTCGCGTCGGCCACCGAGCACATCCGCCTGCCGGGCCACCATCTCGATCGTGACGTCACCGGCCAGACTGAAGCGATCCCGGACGTCGCGAAGCGTCTCTACCACAGCTTGGGCCCGTGCCCAGTCCACCCCGATCCCGATTCCGGCGTCCTCCGACCAACGGGCCGACACGGCGAGATGGCCGCGATCGAAATGCTGGCGAAGCGCTTCGCGCAACTCTCCCTCCGCGGCCGCGAACTCCGACGGCAAGCGGGCCGCCAGATTGAAGTGGCGGTGATTCACGGTCCGAATTTCGACCCGCAGTCGGCGCCCCCCCACGGAGTCCTCCGCCGCCCCGAAACCGGTCATGCTCAGCGCCACGTGACGGTCTCCGGACCGAGGGTAGCTGTCAAAGATAGCAGGATTGGGGGGATCGAGGGAATCGGGGCGCACCCGCAACGCTAATTCAGGAAATCCCAGCGAATCCCGAATGAGGACGCCAGCGAGGGAATCGGGTAGCCCGGAACCGTTCCACCCCGAACCGCCCGGAAATTGACGCGGTCATAGTAGGCGATGAACGGCCCGATCTTGAATTGCAGCCATCCCCGGACGAGGGTTCTGCCTGGCAGCGCGATCGGTGCCCCATCGACGGTCCGACCGATGACCCCAGGGCTCCAGCTCTCCACCATCCCCTGCAGCTTCATCTCGAAAATGCCGC
Source organism: Gemmatimonadales bacterium (assembly GCA_038223815.1). GTDB lineage: Bacteria > Gemmatimonadota > Gemmatimonadetes > Gemmatimonadales > GWC2-71-9 > Palsa-1233. The sequence continues at coordinate 4,503 of JBBRGR010000088.1, read as the reverse complement.
TCGGGAAGTTGCGGAGAAAGCGGGAGCGGATCGTTGCGGTCGTGAGCCCGTGATGCGGCGGCGTGCCATCCGGCAGGTCACCCCGGAAGGCATGCTCGTAGACGCTTTCCAGCGACAGCCAGCCCAGCGGGGCGAAGCGGGCGCGGGCGGTCATCCAATCGCTGGTCTCGATCGGCCGCAGGGACGCAATCCGCGGGAAGTCACGGTATGCCACCGGGCGCCAGCCGTCGAGTCGGGCCATGCCGACTTCGCCCCCGAACCGATTCCGCTCAAACGAGGCCGTCGCTTCGATGTCCGTGAACCGTTGCTCGCTGTCGAGTGCGTCGGCCGGGGCCTGCACGCGCCGACCGTCGCGGACCACCCCGCTCAGGGTGACGCCGAGCCAGGGCGCGACGACCCCGACGCGCGCCGTGGCCCACTGGCTGCTCCGATCACCCTCGTGCTGCTGGCCGACGAGTTCCAGCGAGGCACTCAGCCGCGGGAAGGGGGCCCACCCCAGGGCAACACGCGCGTCGAGCGGCGTCCACTCGGTGTTGTGCCACGCCGCGAATTGCGTGGACCAGGTCGGCCGACGATGCGCCAGCACGGCCCCGAATCTCCCGACGTCGTGACGGATCCCCTCCCCTGTCCAGGTCGTCTGGCCGAGGACGACGTCGGCGCGACTGCCGAGCTCGGTTGGGCGAGTCTGCCACGAGAGGCGAAGCTGGGCATCGCTGCGGCGCCCGTCCAATCCTGCGCTGCGTAGTGTCTCTTCGCTGGGCTCGCCGTCGAAGAGCGAATCGCGCCCGACGTCCTGAACCTGGTACTGGAGCTGGACGCCGAATTTCGGACTGGGCACGTAGCCGAGCTGCAGCAGAGCGTTGGTCACGTTGGCGCCACCGCTCCCGCCTTGGGGCGCGTTGACTGCGAAGTACTCCGTCGCCAGACTGAGACCGATCCCGCTCGGGTAGCGGCGCTCGAAGGAGCCGAGGTAGCGCGCGATCGAGCGATCGCCGGAGCTGAGACCGATCCGTGTGCGCGGAGCAGCGCGATCATGGCGGCGCGTGAAGAGCAGGACCCGGAGCTGACCAGCCCCCCGCTCGACTTCCATGCGGTCAAGCAGCGACAGCGACCAGAGCGAGGGGTCTGCGGCAATCGAATCGGGACCGACCGGCAGGTGAGGGACCCCATCGACCACATACTCCACGGACGTTGCGCCACGTCCAAGGTAGGAGGGCATCTCGGTGCGACCCTGCCAACCGCCGCGCCAGAGATAGACGCCGGGGACGCGAGACAACAACTCGCTCACGGTCGCTGCGGTCGCCCAGTCGATCGAGTCGCGGGTGATCAGGATACGGGAGTGGGGGGGGAGGAGCGCTCCGGTCCCGAGCCGATCAAGCGGACGGAGGAGGACCCGCTCCTGATCCTGCGCGCGAAGGACACGGTCCGCAGTCGACACCGTGTCGGCACGGGCTCGGAGCGAGTCGGCGATCCGCACCGAATCCGCTGGAGGAACGACCACCTGCGCCGACGACCGGGCGACGCCCCCCGCAAGGACGGTACCGAGCAGCAGCGCCCATCGGACCGCGTGCACGATCGCCGTCAGCCCCGTGCGAGAATCAGCTCGGCGAAGAGCCGAACCATGACCCCCGTCGGGCCACGCACCTGGGTGGGCTTCTCCGCTTCCGTGTAGGCCGTGCCGGCGATGTCCACATGGACCCACGGGTATCCCTCGACGAATTCGCGCAGGAACCAGCCGGCCGTGATGCTTCCCGCCGGGCGTCCGCCGGTGTTGCGCATGTCGGCGATATCGGACTTGATGTGCTCACGGTACTCATCCCAGAGGGGTAATTCCCAGCCACGCTCCCCTGCCCGCACCCCTGCTGCCAGCACCTCGGCGACGAGTGCCGGGTCGGTCCCCATGACGCCGCTCGCCGTGTGGCCCAATCCGATCACGACCGCACCGGTCAGCGTGGCGCAGTCGATCACCGCGGCCGGGGTATACCGGCGCGCCCACGAGAGGGCATCGGCCAGGAGGAGGCGCCCCTCCGCATCGGTGTTCTGGACCTCGATGCTCTTGCCGAAGTGGGACGAGACCACGTCGCCCGGCTTGTAGGCGGTGCTCGATGGCATGTTCTCGGCCGAAGGGATCAGGCCGATCACGTGCACCTTGGGCTTCAGACGCCCCAGCATCGCGAAGGTGCCCAGCACCGCGGCCGCGCCGGACATGTCGTACTTCATCTCTTCCATCGCCGGTGCCGGCTTGATCGAGATGCCCCCGGTGTCGAACGTCACACCCTTCCCGACCAGCACGACTGGCGCCGCGTCGCTGCCCTTGTATTCCAGAATGATGAAGCGCGGATCGAGCGCGCTCCCCTTCGCGACGGCCCAGAGCGCATGCATCCCCTCGCGCTGAATTGCCGCGCCATCCATGACCGTCACACTGAAGCCATGGCGCGTGGCCAAGGCGGTGGCCTGGTCGCCCAGAAACGCCGGCGTGCAGGTGTTGCCGGGCAGCATCTGCAGCGTGCGGGTGAGCGCCTGGCCTTCGGCGATGCCAATGCCGCGCGTCACGCCGCTCGCGAACGCCGTGTCCTTGACCGCGGTGATGATCTCGACCGACTCGAACGCTGGCTTCGGCGTTTCGGGTGGGCGCTTCAAGTCGGGGTAATGCCACGCCCCGAACGGAACGCCCTCGGCCAGCGACTGTCCCGCGTCTCTCCGCGATACCGTTGGTGCCACGCCCGGAATGAAGTAGACCTGCGCCGACGGGGCGCCAAGGGTCCGTGCTCGCTTGCCGGCGATCATCGCGGCACGACGCAGCGCATCCGTAGTGACCTTGTCGACGTCGCCAACCCCGACCAGCATGACGCGTTCCACCTTGCCCGCCGCCGGGTACAAGATCGAGACCTCGTCCTTCGCGCCGGCGAAATCGCCGGAGGCGCGGCAGCGTCCGATGACGCCACCGAGGGCGAGATCGATCGCGTCGAGCGGTGGCATCGTCGCACCCTTCGCGACCGGGATGATCAGCAGGGGGGTGCCGAGGGTGGCCGGATCGGCTGTGCGATGCGAGACGGTCAGTGCCATCGGATTCCCGGGTGGGGAGGGGAAAGCAGGTCGTGGGCGGGTAGGCCGCCTCCAATCGGGGGGAAAATACACGGGCGGAGCCCGCGGAGTGAGCGTGTGGCAGGGACGCGGGTGAATTGCCGCCCAACTCCCTTCGTGGTAGTGTTGGGCGATCCTCAGCCCATCATCAGGAGCCCCCATGCCACGGCGCATTCCGCTCGCGTTCGCTTCCCTGCTCATGCTCACGGCGCTTCGGGTAGCCGCGGCACCGGCGCAGACGACTGCCCGACCGGCAGCGGCGCTTGCCCCTGCCCCGACCCAGGGAACGCCGGCGGCCTGCACCACGGCGGCGAACGACTGGCGCGCCGCGCGGACCGCCCCCGATCTGGCGGCGTATCGGAAGGCCACCGATGCCAACCGAAGCGAATTGCTCGCGAAGTATCAGGCCGCCCTCAACGCGGCGCTGGCGGGCAGTCGGGAGATGGCGGGCGCGTGCGCGGCGACCTTTTCGGTGGACGGGATCGCGTCCAGCCAGCTGATGGACCTGATCACCCTGTATGGGCAGGCCGGCGACACCCTCAGCGCCCGGCGGGCGACCGAGCGGCTCATGGCAGCCACGGACCTCCCCCCGCGATCGCGGGCGCAAGCGCTCGTCCTCGGGATGCAGCAGGAAGTCAGCAAGCAGAGCTCGTACTTCGGCATCCTGGAAGGCGCCGAACGCTACATCACGATGATCGACGCGCTGCCGGACTCGCTGGCCGACATCAAGCTCTCCGCCCACCAGAGCATGCTGGGCCGCTACGAGTACCTGGACGTGGCAGACGGCCTCCGCAGTCACGCGCTCGCCGTGATCGCGCTCGCCAAGGTACTCGACAAGCCCTTTCTCGCGATTGGCGGGTACTCGTCCTTGGCACGTTCGTATGCGGACAAGTTGATGCCCGATTCCGCGCTCCACATCCTGGACGCGGCGGAGAACGAGCTCGGCGAGAGCGCTGCCGACCGCTTCAAGGATTTCCGGAAGCGCTATGCGCTCATCGGCACGCCCGCGGAGCCCATCACGGCCCAATGGTGGATCAACACCCCAGAGCGCACAGTCACGACACCGCGCGCGGGCCGCGTGACGCTGATCGAGTTCACCGCGCACTGGTGCGGTCCCTGCAAGAACAGCTACCCGGGCATCAGTGGCCTCGCGGAGCGATTCAAGGGGAAGGCATTCGACGGCGTCCTCGTCACGTCGCTCTACGGCTACCTCGGGACCCGGAAAGGACTGACGCCGGAAGAGGAAGTGGCCGCAGACCGCCTCTACTTCGGCACCGAGCATGCGCTCCCCTTCCCCGTGGCCATCAATCCCCCCGTGAAGCCGGTCGCCGGCGTCTACGCGCAACCCAAGCCCGACACGGACTACCGCGTCAGCGGTATTCCCCAGATCATCATTGTGGACAAGCGTGGCGTGATCCG
>JBBRGR010000087.1:0-7265 GCA_038223815.1 Gemmatimonadales bacterium | reverse complement strand
ACCAGCCCGACCAGCTTTCGCTGCGGTCCGGTCTGCTGCACGGCGGCCAGGGCCGCGCGCCCGACGAATTCGCCCTTCTCGAGCTTGACCACCCGGCCGAGGTTGGCCTCGAACGGGGTGGTCCCGCGGTCGAGCTCCTGCCCGTAGAGCGGCATCCCCGCCTCGAGGCGAAGTGTATCCCGCGCACCGAGCCCGGCGGGCACCAGACCCAGCGGCGTGCCCGCCTCAAGCAGCGTGTCCCAGACCACACCAGCATCATCCCAGCGGGTAAAGAGCTCGAAGCCATCCTCACCGGTATAGCCGGTGCGGGCCAGCAGCACCGGCACACCACACGCCGAGGTCTCGACGCCGCTGTAGTACTTGACTGTGCTCAGATCCACGCCGATGAACGGCTGCAGGATCTCGGCGGCCTTCGGTCCCTGGATCGCGACCAACGAGGTGCGCATCGAGGCGTCATCGAACGAGACATCGAATCCCGCCATCCGCTCCCGCAGCGCCCCCGCGACCGTCTCGACGTTCGAGGCGTTGGCGACCACAAGATAGCGCTCCACATCCAGGCGATAGACGATCAGGTCGTCCATCACCGAGCCGTCGGCGGCACAGATCATGGAGTAGTGGGCCTTGCCGACCGCGAGCTTGGACGGCGCCGTGACCAGCGCGAACTCCAGAAAACGGGCCGCGTCGTGGCCGGTGACCCAGAGCTCGCCCATGTGGGAGAGGTCGAAAAGGCCCGCCGCAGTCCGAACCGCCTTGTGCTCCTCGACGAGCCCCTGGTACTGCACTGGCATCTCCCAGCCCGCAAACGGGATCAGCTTGGCGCCGAGGGCGCGATGACGGTCGACGAGGGCGGTTTGATGCATGCGAAACGATCCGGGAAGAGGACAGAACTGAAAGATAGTGGAGGACCGGGGACCGGGGATCGGGGGAGCATGAAGGCCGCGGCCTCTGGATTCCGACCGGACCCGTCGATATTGGAGGGTCTACCCCGCGATCTGGAGTCTGCCCATGCGCTGTCCCGCCCTCCTGGCCCTGACCTGTGCCCTCGCCGCGTCGCCCCTGACCGCGCAGGCGGGCTTCTACGTCGGCGGTCGTGCCGGCACCCTCGGCCTCGGCCTGGAGGCCTCGAAGCTGATCACCCCCAACCTCGCAGTCCGCGGAGCGCTCTACCGCTACTCGCGCGAGTTCGACCGTCAGGAATCGGACGTGGAGTTCACGGTGGATCTGCAGTTCGATGGCTACACCGGCCTGATCGATCTCTACCCGTCTGGTGGGGGGACCTTCCACCTCACCGGCGGGATCATGGCGGCACCCGCCGAGGTGGACGGGGTGGGCCAGCCGACGAGCGGCAACTACACCTTCAACGGCGTGGAGTACACGGCGGCTGAAGTCGGCACCGTCAATGGCACCGTGCGCTGGGAAAAGACCATGCCTTACGCCGGCCTCGGCTGGGGCACGCCCGCCTCCCGCCGCGGCGGCCTGACCTTCCTCCTCGACTTCGGCGTCGGGTTCGGCAAGCCGACCATCGGCCTGAGCGCGTCGTCGGCCGTGGCCGGCTCGGCGCTGGCCCAGGATGTCGAGGCCGAACGGCAGCAGATCCAGGCCGACGTGAACAAGTACCTGAAGATCTATCCGGTGGTGAACCTGGGGTTGGCGATCCGCTTTTAACGGTGAACGGGGCGCGGCGGTACGTGGGCACCATCGGCCGCGAGGGTGCCGGCCCGGGCGAGTATCGCTCGGCGTGGTTGGCCGCGCGCGGCGATACGCTTGCGGTGCAGGATCCGACTGCCGCACCCGCGGTCACCTTCTCGATCGCGACCGGGACCCCGATGGTCCATCGCCAAACGGTTCCCCGTTTCTACTCCCGAATCGAGATCGATCGCGCGGGTCGCATCATCGCGCCAATGCTGCTGCCACCCGATTCGACTGTCGGACCATTCCAGTCCTACCTGCGCTTCTCGCTCGACGGCACGACCCTCGACACCGCGAGATTGCCGGAGCGCCCGAAAGCGAATCGACGCTGGATTGTGCGTGAGGGCAAGGACGTCAAGTTCGAGATGCAGGTGCCGCTGCAACCCCGCGATCGCCATGCGGCAGACCCGCTCGGCGGTTTCGTCACGGGCTGGAGCGGCGAATACCTGCTGCGCTTCACGCGGAACGGACCCGACACCACGCTACTCTTTGGACGACCCATGCCGGCGGGGACGGTGACGGCCGAGGAGAAGGCGCGGATCGTGGAGCAACGGATCACCGATTCCAAGGAGCACACGCCCGAGGCCGTGCTGCGCGCGTCACTCCTCGCCTCTGCCATTCCCGATCAGCGCCCGGCGTACGAACAGCTCACGGTCGACCCGATAGGGCGCACCTGGGTTCGGCTCGCAAGCGGTGACACGACGCAGGTCCGCTTTGATCTCTTCGACCATGACGGGCGCTGGCTCGATCAGATCGCCGTCCCGCAGGCCGGTTGGAACCGCGAGTGGTGGCAGCCCGTATCGTTCGCGAGCGATCGTGTGGCCGTCCTCCTCGAGGGGAAGGATGGCAGACCGGCAGTACTCATCTACCGCATTCAGCGACGGAACTGACCGCATGCGCCACGCCACACTCCTTCCCTCGCTCCTGCTGGCGGGCTGCGCCCTCGGAGCCAAGGATTCCGGGCTCGCGACCGCCACGATCGACACCCTCCCGGGTGGGGTGATCCACGTCACGAACACCGGCCCCACCGCCTGGGCCGACACCTCCGGCTGGCGACTGGTGCTGGAACGCGAGATCGTGCCCGAAGAGGGTTCGCCGGGCGAGATCGGCAACCCGCGCGGTCTGGCCGTCGGCGGCGACGGCACGATCTACCTGCTGCAGGAAGGGCCGGCCACCATCAAGGCGTATGCGCCCGATGGCACCTGGTTGCGGAACATCGGCCGCGACGGCGACGGCCCGGGCGAATTCCGATCCGGGATGTTCGGCATCCTGCGCGACACGCTGTTTGTCCAGGACCCGAACAACTCGCGGCTGACGACCTTCACCACTGCAGGCGAGTTCGTGGCGGCGCACCGCTCCCAGTGCTGCTGGTGGACCAGCAACTTCCCGGTCTTCGACGATGGCACCATCGGTATCATCGGCCCCATCCCCGAGGGGGAGGGGGGTGCCTACTACATGACGCGCACCGACGGGACCGCCGCAGACACGATCACCTTCGCGAACACACCGATGGACCCCGAGGGGAGCTGGACCATCACGAGGAAGACCGGAACCAGTCGCTCGATGATGGCGATGAGCATCCCGCTCCGCCCCTCGACCGCGAGTGCGTGGTTTCCGATTCGGCAGCGGGTGGTCGGGAGAACCTCGGAGTATGCGCTCAGCATTCTGAGCACCGCGGACGACACACTTCGTCGCTTCACGGCGCCGGCCTCGGCCATCACCATCACCGAGACCCAACGCGACTCGATTTTCGACGCCGTCATCGAAGGGGTGCAGGCTGATTGGCGCGACGCGGTCCGCGAGGTGGCCAAGAAGAGCCAGATCCCCACCACCTGGCCGGCGTGGAGCGGCGTCGCCGTCGATCGGGCCGCACGGATCTGGGTCGCCCGCCCTGGAGAACGGGGCGAGGTGACCACCCTCGATGTCTTCACGCCCGATGGGGTCTTGCTCGGAAGCGTCCCGGCGCCCGCTCCGGGGATACTGCGCGGTACCTGGACCCGTGACCGGGTCTACCTCCGCGACGAGACCGAGGAGGGGCTGCCGCGGATCCGAGTCTTTCGGATTGACACAACACGCGCACGATGATGGGGGACCGGGGACCAAGGACCGATCGGGGATCCAGCACTCGATCATCCACGACGTATCTTGGATCATCCATCATCGGTCCTCGGTCCTCGCTCATCCCTCATCCGTCGAGAATTTGATGCGCCGCCTGACGCTCCCCTGCGCCACCCTGACGCTACTCGCTGCTTGCGGCACTTCCGGGGAAACCAGCCGCACCGCCGCTCGATTCGACACGCTCGCGAGCGGCACCGTGGTGGTCACCAATACCGCCCCGAGCGGGTGGGCCGATTCGAGCGGGGCCTGGCGGCTGGTGCTCGAGCAGACCATCCAGCCGCCCGAAGGCGATCCCGCCGCCTTCGGCGACCCGATCGATGTCCTGCCGCGCCCGGACGGCACCTTCCTCCTGCGCGAGAGCGAGGAGGCGACCCTGACCCACTACGCGACCGATGGCAGCGTGATCCGTCGCTTTGGTCGCAAGGGGGCCGGTCCGGGGGAGTTTGCCCAACCCTATCCCGCGTGGATGGGCGATACCCTGGTGGTGCATGACCCGGCGCAGGCGAGGATCACCCTCTTCGCGCTGGACGGGACGGTGCTGACGACCTTCCCCTCCGTCTGTTGCCACATGGGGCCGGCCACCGGCACCGACACCCGGGGGCGCATTCGGGTCACCGGGCAGCGCGTCTCCGACTCCGCCTTTGCGCAGCAGTGGATCTGGTTTGATGTCATGGGCCGGCGGGTGGACTCGCTGGTGCCGCCCAAGGCGGGCGAGCAGAAGTATTGGGAACTCTCGGTGAATGGAGGAAGCAGCCGCTACAGCGTCCCCTTCGCGGCACAGAACAGTCACGGCTTCCTCGCCGACGGCCGGATCGTCTACGGCTTCACCGATCGCTACGAACTCCTGATCACCAGGACCGGCTCCGACACCGCGCGGATCATCCGCCGCGAAGGGGTCGCCGGCGACCCGGTCCCCGAAGGCGCCGTGGATTCGATCATCGCGCAGCGGGTCAAGTACGCCCCGGCCCTGGCCCAGATCGCCAAGAAATCCGACGTCCCGGCCCTCCGCTCCCTCTGGTCAGGGGTCGAAGTCGATGGGCGCGGCAACTTCTGGGTCCAGCGGGGCGACTACGAAGGGGGGCGGCCGCGGTTCGACGTCTTCGATCCCGATGGGCGCTTCCTCGGCGAAGTGACCTCGCCCTTCTCCAAGCTCTGGGCCTCCGGTTGGGCTGGCGACCGGGTGGCGGTCCTGGATGAGGACGACGCGGGGCTGCCGAGAGTTCGCGTGTTTCGGATTGAGACGAAAAAGCAGGATGATGGGTGATGGATGATGGGGGATGGATGAACCCCAATAGTCCATCATCCACCCTCCATCATCCCCAAGCCGCCACTCGTCGAATCTTCCGCTCCACAGTTAGCGTTATGGATCGCGTCCCTCCCGTTCCCTCATGCATCATCCCTACGGCGGCACCCCTGTCGCCGAACCAGCTGCCCTGAGGATCGTCATGTCTGCTGCCCGTTGCGCCCACCCTCTCCTTGCCTGCCTCCTCCTCGCGGGGTGCGGCGACAAGACGGACGACGCCAGCACCTCCCCCGACAATCTCGGCGCGGACTCGTCGCAGGCCTCATCGCTCACGCTCCCGGTGGTCGGCGAAGAGGTGCGCCAGGGCGATCTCGTGCTCACCGTGACGTCCACCGGAACGGTCCGGACCGACGCCTCGTCGAGCATCAAGGCCGAGACGGGTGGCACGGTCGAAGGGGTTCTGGTGCGCCCGGGCGATCGCGTGAGCAAGGGGCAGGTACTGGCACGGCTCGACCCGAAGCCGCTCGATCTCTCGGTGCAGGAGGCCGAGGCGCGCCTCCGGCAAGCCGAGATCACCTACAACTCCGAAGTCCTGGCCGACTCGACGATCGAAGGGCTCGTCCGTCCCGAGCGGCGCGCCTTCATGCGCTCGAAGGCGGGCATTGACGGCGCGCTGGTGGGCCTGGAGAAGGCGAAGCTTGATCGGGAACGTGCGGTGATCATCGCGCCGTTCGATGGCATGGTCGAGCGCGTCGGCATCGCGCTCGGCGAGCGGATCAGCGCGGGCGCCGAAGTCGCGGTGGTGGTGGACCTGCAGAACCTGCGCGTCGAGGCGTTGGTGCAGGAGCAGGATCTCTCCAAGTTGCGCCTCGGTGGTGATGCGTTCATTACCGTGGCGGCCGTGAGCGCCACGCCGATCCGTGGCACGATCGCGGCGATTCTTCCGATGGTGGACTCCGTCACGCGCGCCGGCAAGGCGGTGATCCGCGTGCGCGGTGACGGCAAAATGCGCCCGGGGATGTTTGCCACCCTGCTGCTCGAGGCGAATCGTCTCCCGAACCGGATCATGGTACCGCAGCGTGCCGTGATCGAACGTGAAGGACGCCCGCTCGTCTTCGTGGTGCGCGATGGGATCGCGATGTGGGAATACATCGAGCGTGGGCAGAGCAATGGGCGCGAGATGGAAGTGCTCCCCGACACCACCACCGGGCTGATTCCCGTGAAGCCTGGCGACGTGGTGCTGGTGGACGGCCATCTCACGCTGACCCACCAGGCGCGCGTGCGCCTCGTGGCGAAGCGCGACGGCGACCAGAACTGAGCGGCGCGCCCTCGTGTCGCTGAGCGCTGCGGCCCTGCGCCGCCCGATTTCGACGTTCTCGGCCATTCTCGCCTTGGTCCTGCTTGGTGCGGTCTCGCTGCGCCAGATGCCGGTCTCGCTGCTGCCCGACGTCGCCCTCCCCGTCCTCACCATCCGCACCGCCTTCCCGGGCGCCGCCGCCGAGGAAGTCTCGCGCTTCATCGCCGAACCGATCGAGACCAACGTCGGCAACACGCCGGGGCTGGTTGATATGCGCTCGGTCAGTCGCAATGGGGAGGGGAGCACCACGCTGCGCTTCGCGTGGGGCACCGACATGCAGAAGACGGTGCTGATGGTCCGCGAGAAGCTCGACAACATGCGCGGTGTCCTGCCCGGCACCGCGACGCGGCCGACCCTGCTCACCGCCGATCCGGGAGAGCGTCCCATCGCGATCCTCGGCCTCACCGGCCCGGGGGACCTGCGCGCCATCTCGCGCACCGCGCTGGACGTGCACTCTCGCCGACTGGAGCAGATCACCGGCGTCGCCTCGGTGGCCGTGGTCGGCGATCCGGCCGACGAGATCCGGGTCGACATTGACCCGGAGCGCGCGCGGGCGCTGGGCATCACGCCGGACGACATCGCCTCCGCGATCAAGACCGCCAATCCCGCCGCCACCGGCGGCACGATCCGCCGCGGGCAGTTCCGCTTCTCGGTCCGCACGCTCACCGAGCTGCAGGACCCCGATCAGATCCGGGCGATCCCGGTGGGACCGACCAATGCGAAGATCAACCTCGGGCAGATTGCGACGGTCACGCCGGCCTCGTCGGATCCGCGCACGCTGGTGCGGCTCGATGGCGACGCCGCCGTGGGGCTCGTGGTCTACAAGGACGCCGGGTCCAACACCGTCGCCGTCACCCG
>JBBRGR010000086.1:0-7272 GCA_038223815.1 Gemmatimonadales bacterium | reverse complement strand
TGCGGTGCCAAGGTGGAGGACATGGCGACGACGGGCCGGCCGGCCGGCGGACAGCGAGACCACTCCCGGGCACCGGAGTCCCGTCGGTGGTGGGCCCTCGCCTCGGCCATCGGGATCGTGATCGTCGCCCTCGCCGTGGCGACGGCGTCGCCGGTCCTGCAGAATGATCTGACGCAAGACGATGTCCCCCTCGTCCGTGAGGACGCACGGATCCACGATCTGGGCAATATCCGCGAGATGGTCACGACCCCGTTCTGGCCCAAGGGGGGCGTGATCGGCCACCACCGCCCGCTGATGACGGTCACGCTCGCCATGGAATGGGCGATGGGTCAGGGGGCGGTCATCTCCTACAAGATGATGTCGCTGGCGCTGCATGCCGCCGCGGCCCTCGCACTCTTCCTGCTCTGCCTCGAACTGCTGCCCGTGGGGTGGGCTGCTGCCGCTGCGTTGGCCTTCGCCGTCCACCCGGTCCACGTCGAGGCCGTGGCGATCGCGATCAACCAGGGCGAACTGCTTATTGCCCTCGGCTACTGCCTGGTGGTGCGCTGGTACCTCCGTTTCCGTCGCGAGCGACCCCCGACCTGGCGCGACCGTTTCGCGCTGGGAGCGATCATCTTCGCGGCAACCCTGTATAAGGAGACGGGAGTTGTCCTCCCCGCCCTGCTGGGGGCGGTGGAACTCCTGCTCCTCCCGGGCGAGCCGTGGCGGGCGCGGCTGCGCCACTTCCGCCCCACGGTCCTGGTCCAAGTGATGGCGGTCCTCGTCGTCGTCTGGATCCGGGCGCAGGTGCTCGGCGAAGTGCGCGGGACCTTCACGGCGGAGGGGTTGATCGGTCAGGGGATGGGGGGGCGTGCCCTGACCATGCTGGGCGTGGTGCCGGAATACCTGCGCCTCCTCTTCTGGCCCGCTTCCCTGCAGGCCGACTACTCCCCCGGCGAGATCGTCCCGGCCACCGCGTGGGGCGCGGCGCAAATGCTCGGCCTCGTGATTCTGGCGCTGGTCGGCGTGCTGGTGGTGCGACTCTGGAAGACGGGCCCAGTCGTGGTGTTCGGGTTGGCGTGGATCGCCATCGGGATCGCGCCGGTCCACAATGTCGTCGTCCCTGCGGGGATCGTCCTCGCGGAGCGGACGCTCTTCCTGCCAAGCGTCGGGGCCGTGATGGTGGTCGCCGCGCTTCTTGCGGGAGTGGCGCAATCGTCGGCATGGCAGCGTGGTCCCGTCGTGCGGTGGGGTGTTGCCACCCTGCTGACCGTCGTCGTTGCCCTCGGCGCGGCGCGGAGCTGGTCGCGCTACCACGTCTGGCGCTCGCAGATCGGTCTCTGGACCCAGACCCTGATCGATGCCCCTGACAGCTACCGGGCGTGGGTCGCCCTCGGTTCCCTGATGATCCGCCCTGAACATTTCGAGCTGGGCGTACGTTTCACCGAGCGCGGGATCGGCATCTATCCCAACCCGGCCGTCATGATCGGCCTCGGGCAGACGCTCCAGAACCATGGAGCCTGTGACCGCGCCATCCCCATCTACCAACGCGCCCTTGCGATCAACGAGTTTGCCCCCGGCAGGTCGGAGTACCTCAGTTGCCTGACCTGGGAGGGGGAGTACGACCTCGCCTACCGCGAGGCGATGACGGGGATCCGCTCCGGCTACTACTACAAGGTCTTCCGGAGCTGGCGCCGCTACCTGGAAACCCTCCAGCGCGACCGCCCTCCGCGGCACAGCCAATTCGCGCCCCCGGGAGTTGGCGACCTGCTGACGAGCGAGCAGGAAGAGCCGGGGGTCTGGCAGCTCCAGCCGGCCATGGCCAGGGAGCCCGGCGAATGACCGGTCGCCTGACCCCGCGCGCCGGACCAATCCTCTACGTCCTCTTCTTCCTCAGCGGGGCGGCGGGTCTCTTCTACGAGTCGGTGTGGAGTCGGTACCTGGGACTCTTCGTCGGTCACGATGCCTACGCCCAGGTCGTGGTGCTGGCGATCTTCCTCGGCGGGATGTCGATCGGTGCCGCACTGGTGGCGCGGCGCGCGGAGCGGATCGCCAACCCGCTCATCGGCTACGCCATGATGGAGGGACTCGCCGGAATGATCGGCCTGCTCTTCCATGACATCTATGGCGGCGTCACCGAGTTTGCCTACCGCGCGCTGCTCCCGACGCTCGCGAATGGCCCCATGCGCGCGGTGGCAGTCTGGGCGATCGCGGCGCTCCTGATCCTTCCGCAGTCGATCCTGCTTGGCACCACCTTCCCGCTGATGAGCGCGGGCGTGATGCGCGCCGTACGCGGCGCGCCAGGCCGCGTCCTCGGCTGGCTCTACTTCACCAACTCGCTCGGGGCGGCGATCGGTGTCCTGGTCGCTGGATTCGTCCTGGTCGAGCGCGTCGGGCTCCCCGGGGTCCTGCTCGCGGCGGCCAGCATCAACCTGCTGGTCGGGGCGGTCGCCTTTCTGCTGGCGCGCCGGGTGCCGAGCACGGCTGAGGCGCCTCTGGCCGACAGCGGAGTGGCCACCGCTCCGCCCGGCGAGACCCGCCTCCTGCTCTGGGCCGCGGGGCTCACGGCGTTCGCCTCGTTCTGCTACGAGATCAACTGGATCCGGATGCTCTCGCTGGTGCTCGGCAGCGCCACCCATTCGTTCGAGCTGATGCTCTCGGCGTTCATCCTCGGCCTCGCGCTCGGCGCGTTCTGGATCCGGCGGCGCAGTGACCGTGCGGGCGATCCCCTCATCCAGCTCGGCCAGATCCAGATTGCGATGGGACTGCTCGCAGTGGCCACGCTCCCGCTCTACGCGCTCTCCTTCCGCGCGATGGAAGTGCTGCTCACCTCCGTGAGCAGGACGGGGAGTGGCTACGTGCTCTTCTCCGCAGCCCGCTATGCCCTCTGCCTCGCCGTGATGCTGCCAGCCACCTTCTGCGCAGGGATGACACTGCCGCTGCTGACCCGCACGCTCCTCCGCCGTGGGCAAGGCGAAGCGGCGATCGGCCGTGTCTATGCGGTCAACACCCTTGGCTCGATCATCGGGGTGATTCTCGCCTCGCTCGTCCTGCTGCCGCTGCTCGGCCTCAAGACGCTCGCGGTCGTCGCCGGACTGGTCGACATCGGCGTCGGGATCATGCTGCTGCGCGCGACTCGGCAACGCACCCGCGCCTGGGGCATCGCGCTCGTGGCGGGGGCGCTTGCCGTGCTGATCGGTGTGTCGACGCCGCTCGATCGCACCATCCTCACGGCCGGCGTCTTCCGCGGCAATGCGCTGAGCAGTGCGCGCGCTGCGACGCTGCCCTTCTACGCCGACGGGCGCACGGCCACGGTGTCGATGAGCGAGAGTGGCGCGGGCTTTCTCGTCCTCGCGACCAACGGCAAGGCCGACGCCTCGCTGGACGCCCTCTCACGTGCCGCCTGCACCGATTCGACCGTGCGCCGTCGCGTCGCGGGCGACCAGGTGACCCAGCTGCTCATGGGGATGATCCCGCTCGCCTATCATCCCAGCGGCAGGAGCGCGGCGGTCATCGGCCTCGGCTCCGGTGTGAGCAGCCATGTCCTCCTTGGCTCGCCGGCACTGGAGCGCGTGGTGACGGTCGAGATCGAGCCGCAGATGATCGAAGCCGCACGTCTCTTCCGTCCGGCGAACGCCCGCACCTACCATGACCCGCGCTCGCAGCTCGTCGTGGACGATGCCAAGGCGTACTTCGCCGCCTCGGGCAGACGCTGGGACATCATCGTGTCGGAGCCCTCGAACCCCTGGGTCAGCGGCGTCTCCGGACTCTTCACGGTCGAGTTTTATCGGCGCATCCGGACGCAGCTCGCGACAGGCGGCATCTTCGCGCAGTGGCTGCAGACCTATGAGCTCGACGATGACCTGGTGCTGAGCGTGATTGCCGCGCTGCACGAGGTCTTCCCGGACTATCAGGTGCATCAGGTTGGTGGCGGCGACCTCCTGCTCGTGGCCTCGGCCGAGGGGGCGCTGCCGAGACCGGACTGGGACGCGGTGCTGGTGATGCCGGGGATCCGCGAGGATCTCTGCCGCTACCTCCCGATCACGCCGCACACCCTGGAGGCGACGCACCTCGCCGATCGCGCCGTGCTCGGGCCGGCCGTCACCCAGATCGGGACCCCAAATTCGGACTACTACCCGCTGCTCGACTTGCGCGCCGAACGTCGCCGCTTCGAGGGGCGCATGGCGGGCGGCGCCTTGGCACTGGGCGATGATTGGTTCAACCTTGCACGCGCCCTGCGACGCCGCCCCGCGCCACCGGTCGAGGTGGACAGCATCATCCTGCTGGGGATGCGGCGGGAACTGCAGCAGTGGAGTCGGACGTGGCAGCGCCATCCGGGCCCGGTGCCGACCGATCTGCCGGCGTTCATCATCCAGTCACGCTTTGATGTCCTGCGGTGGCGCGCGATGCTCGGGCATGACGTGGCGCCGGAGGATTGGCGTCCCTGGCTTGGGCAACTGGATGCCATGACGCGGGCCCGCCACGGTGGGACCGCGGGCTGGGTGGACACGCTCCTCTTCGACGAAGCGGCCGCGTTCGCCGAGCGGCATGGCGCGCCGCCCGAGGCCCGCGCAGTGATCGCCTTCCGACGGGCGGTGCAGGCGTGGGATGATGCGGCGGTGCTTGAGTCGGCCAGCGTGCTCGTTGGCGAGGGCGTGTTTCCGCTCGACTGGATCGACGGCGATGCGTTGCGTGATGGCGCGCTGGTGGCGGCGTTGCGAATGGGGCGGTCGGATCTCGTGACGGCATGGGACCTGCGCACGGCGCGTTTGGCGCGGCGCGCGACGGGCGACCTGCGATCCCGGGTGTTGGCGGGGTGGGTGCAGGAGCGCACCGCCCGCTAGTCGCCTGTACCACGAGGGCTCGGGGCAGCAGGTCTGCTTGCCTGCCCCTACCTCCGCACCGGATACCGCCGCCGGATCCGCCACAGTTCCATCGGGGCGCGGAGGAAGGCAGTGAGCCCCACGCTCGATCCGCCCGGATCCTCCCATCGCGGCAGGGGCATCTCCCGGAGCGCGCCGGCGCCCACGGCGTCGCGGAACCGGGCGATGAGTTCCACGTCGAAGAGCCAGCGGGAGAGAAACGGCGTGCCAAGCACGGCGTCGAGCGCCGGACTTGCTCGCATGGCCTTGGCCCCACATTGCGTGTCGTATACCGGGAGCGACAGCGCGAGCGACGCGAAGGTGGCGAAGACACGGCCGAGGTAGTGGCGACGCTCGCTACGCCGGATCGGCCAGCCAAGCAGCTTGACGCGCGAGCCGAGGACCATGGCGACCTCCGGCCCCGCGAGGAGCTGCTCCCGCAACAGCAACGCCGTGTCGAGCGGCGCCGCCAGATCCGCGTCGAGATAGGCCACCATGCCATACCCGTCGGCGAGCGCCGCGGTGAGCCCCGCCCGGACTGCCTCCGCCTTGCCCCGATTCGGGTCAAGCCGCCGGACCACGACCCGGCCCTCCGCGGCGGTCGACGCCACCTCGGCCAACGCCGTCGGCGTCGCGTCGGTGCTGCCGTCATCCACGAAGTGCAGGTCCGCCACGTCCTGCCCCGCGACGAAGTCCAGGAAGGCCTGCGCCTGAAGGCGCTTTGCCTCATTCCACGCGGGAACGATCACCGCCATCCGATCACGCGTCATCGCCGCTCCTGCTGGGTGGCTTGCCACTCGGCTCGGGCCGAATCCAGGTTGATCCGCGCGAAACGCAAGGGGCCGCCGACTGCTGGGGTCTGTGTCAACAGCCAGGCAGCACCTTCGGGTCGTGACCGGAGGATGAGCAGATTGCGCGCATGGAGGTCCCGGACGTATCGCATTGCTGAACCGCGGGTGAGCAGAATGGGCGCCATGACGGTGAAGCCCGCATTGTCCTCGAGGACGCGACGAGTACAGGTCGGCGTGAGCGTCGACCCCGCCAGCACACGTCCGGTGGTGTCCCGCGAGATGCGGAGCGGAATCAAGCGGAGCGAATCCGCACGCCATGGGCTGATTGCCAAGGCCAGCGCGTCCGCCCCACCGCCTTCCTCCTCCACCCGACCCACCGCTTCGTCAAGACGACAGAGATCGGTGGTGCGGTAGTACTGCTCCGCGGTCACCCGCGACACACCCAGTCCCCACATCCGCGCGACCACCTGCGCGCCCCAGCTCTCGCGCACGAAGACCAGCGCATCGCGGACGCCCGCCTCGCGGGCCGCCGTCTCGACGTCGAATCGCATCGACAGCATGCCGTTGCGGTACTGCTCCACGCGCAGCGGCACCAGTTGGGTCGTGCCGATGACCAGCGAGGCCACACCGCCTACCAACACCGCGTGCCGGAACGGCAGCGATGCCGTGCGGTCCGCGAGCACGGCCGGCAGACGCGCCGTCCAGAGCGCCAACCAGGGCGCGAGCGGCAGCACGAAGCGAGGGCCCAGATAGAAGCCGTCATGCCAGTAGGCCCAGTACGCCAGCAGCACCCCACCGCATCCCACCAGCGCCCACCGATCGAGCGCCGAGATCCCTCGCGTCAGCAGCAGGGCGCACGACGCGAAGAGCAGCGCGGGGACCGGCGTTTCGAAGAGGTAGGTCTGCAACCGTAGTAGATAGAGGTTCACCAGCTCGAGCCCGCGCCATGGCGTGTGCGGGAAACCCCACGGGGCCTCGTGGAAGCCGAGCTCATGGGAGCGGCCCCACATCTCGATGTAGCCGAAGCGCAGGGCATCCCCGGTCTGTGCGTGGTTCACGAGCCCCAGCACGATCAACGGCAGCGCAATCCCGACCCCACTGGCCAGCAACGCACCGATGTTCGACCCGCCACGCCGCGCACGCCAGAGCAGCCACGCTCCCGCCGGGATGGCGAAGACGGCACCATCGAGTGGGCGGATCGTTGCCGCCATGCCGAATGCAACGCCCATCGCCAGTGCGGCCAACGGACGGGCACGCGCCGTGGCGGTGGCGACGGCGAGCGCCCAGGCCCCGAGCAGGATCCACATCAGTGTGGTGACGTGGTTCATCATCGAGCCGCTCAGGAAGAGGACGAAGGGAGCAAACGCATAGAGCAGCACCGCGGCGAGTGCCGTCCCCTCGCGACCCTCGATGCGTCGGAGCAGTCGCGCCAACGCGAACACGCCGACCGCTGCGCAGATCGGCCCGACCAACCACTCGGCGCGAAGGAAGGTCCCGATCGCCAGCATGGCGGGGCCACCGGCCGGAAACTGTCCGTACACCTTGCCACCCCAGTCGATGAGATGCATCGACGCCGTGAACTCGGGATGCTCCGGCGCGGGGAGCCAGAGTCGGCCCGCGGCGAAGATCCGCGCCTGGTA
>JBBRGR010000085.1:0-7318 GCA_038223815.1 Gemmatimonadales bacterium | reverse complement strand
CCGGCTCCGTGGTGCTGGGACCCCGGGTGGCCACAACGGGCTCCGCAGTATCGAGGGGGCGCTTCGGCGCCAGGATTACGCCCGGTTGCGGATCGGGGTCGGGACCAAGCCCCCGGAGTACGACGACCTGGCCGATTGGGTCTTGGGTCGTTTCAGCACCGAGGAGCGTGACGCCCTCGACGCATCACTCGACACGATGGCCGAAGCGGTCAGTTGCTGGGTGCACGACGGCATCGAGATCGCCATGACCCGATACAACAAGCAGTAAACTTCACTCCCCCGAACCCACCGAGACTATGACCGAGACCTTGCCCCTCTACGCCCTGGCCATCGGCATGGTCGGCCTCGTCGCCACGATGGTGAGCTTCTTCGCCGTCAAGGGCCGGCCGGCCGGCAACGCGCTGATGCAGAGCCTCGCCCACGAAATTTCCGTTGGCGCCATGGCCTTCCTGAAGCGGGAGTACATCGTGCTTCTCCCCTTCCTCATCGTGGTCGCCGTCCTCCTCTCGATGGCGGTCGGTGCCAAGACCGGGATCGCCTATGTCATCGGCGGCCTGACGTCGGTCGCGGCGGGCTGGGTCGGCATGAAGGGCGCCACGCTCGCCAACGTCCGCACCGCCGAGGCCGCCCGGGCTGAGGGGCAGGCTGCCGCGCTCCGCGTCGCGTTCGGTGGTGGGTCCATCATGGGCCTCGCGGTGGCCTCGTTGGGTCTCGCCGGCGTGGCACTGGTCTTCATGGTGCTCGGCAAGACCGAACTCGCCACCAACACCAAGCTCTTCGGCGAGATCATCTCCGGCTTCGCGATGGGCGCCTCCAGCATCGCGCTCTTCGCACGCGTCGGCGGTGGCATCTACACCAAGGCCGCCGACGTGGGCGCCGACCTCGTCGGCAAGGTCGAGGCCGGAATCCCCGAGGACGACCCGCGCAACCCCGCCACGATCGCTGACAACGTCGGGGACAATGTGGGCGACGTGGCCGGTCTCGGCGCCGACATCTTCGAGTCGTACGTCGGTTCCGTCATCGCCACCGTGGCCCTCGCGGCAACGTCGGTGCTGATCCCCGATACCAATCGCGTCACCGCGATGCTCCTGCCCCTCGCCTATATCACGGCGGGCCTCGTAGCCTCGCTGATCGGCGTCCTGACGATGCGTGTCCTCGCCAAGGGCAATCCGGCGAATGCACTGCGGCTGGTGACCTTCATCGCGGCCGGGCTGTTCCTCGCCTTCGCCTGGTTCCTCACTGCCGCCCTGCCGCTCGGGATGACGCTGGAGGATGGAACGCCGCTGTCGCCCATGGGCCCGTTCTGGGCCGTGCTCGCCGGCACCGTCTCCGGCATCCTGATCGGGCTGGTGACCGAGTATTACACCGCGATGGGCCCGGTGCGCCGGATCGCCCAGTCGTCCGAGACGGGCCCGGCCACGAACATCATCGCCGGTCTCGCCGTCGGGATGGAGAGCTGCATCATCCCGGTCCTGTTGATCTGCGGCGCCACGTACATCGCCGTCTCCGTCGCCGGCCTCTACGGCATCTCGATCGCCGCCGTCGGCATGCTCGCGACGGTGGGCGTCACGATGTCGGTCGACGCCTACGGCCCGATCGCCGACAACGCCGGCGGCATCGCCGAAATGAGCCACCTCGGCAAGGAAGTGCGCGCCATCACCGACGGCCTCGACGCCCTCGGCAACACCACGGCAGCCATCGGCAAGGGCTTCGCGATCGGCTCCGCGGCCCTCACCGCGCTGGCGCTCTTCTCGGCCTATGCGTCGGCCGTGGGCCTCGACCAGGTCGGCCTCAATCTGATCGATCCGATGGTCGTGATCGGTCTCTTCCTCGGCGGCGTGATGCCCTTCTTCGTCGGCGCTCAGACGATGACGGCCGTCGGCCGCGCGGCACAGGGCATGGTCGAGGAAGTCCGTCGCCAGTTCCGCGAGATCCCGGGCCTCCTCGAAGGGCGGGAAGGCGTCAAGCCGGATTCGGCGCGCTGCGTCGATATCTCGACCAAGGCCGCCCTGCGTGAGATGATCATCCCGGGCGTCGCCTCGATCCTCGTCCCGGTCCTCACCGGCGCCCTCCTCGGCGTGAAGACCCTCGGCGGCCTCCTCGCCGGCGCGACCGTCACCGGCGTCATGATGGCGCTCTTCATGGCCAATGCTGGCGGGGCCTGGGACAACGCCAAGAAGTACATCGAAGGCGGCGCGCACGGCGGCAAGGGCTCCGATCCGCACAAGGCCGCCGTCGTCGGCGACACCGTCGGCGATCCGTTCAAGGACACGTCGGGCCCGGCAATGAATATTCTGATCAAGCTGATGAGTGTGGTGAGCTTGGTGCTGGCGCCGTGGTTTGTGTCGCTCGGGAAGTAGTCGTAGGTCCTAGGTCGTACGTCGGACGTCGGACGTCCTTGTTGGGGGCGGAGGGTCAGCGGGGTCGCTGATGCTCCGCCCCGAGCGCATCATGCAGCCTCGTCAGCAAGGATGGTCTGGGCCCCCGAGGGCGGTATCCGCACGAAAATGCTCCACTTGGCTAGATTTCCGCGCTTCACGTGGTGCGCGGTCCTCGATGGCCCTCCGCCCTCCGACCTCCGACCTACGACATTACGGACCTCCATGCTCTCCCTCGGAATCGTCGGCCTCCCCAACGTCGGGAAATCCACGCTCTTCAACGCGCTGACCTCGGCGGGGGCGCTCGTTGCCAACTACCCCTTTGCCACGATCGAGCCGAACACCGGGGTCGTCGAGGTCCCCGATGAGCGGATCGCCCAGATCGCCAAGTTGATCCACCCCGAGCGGACGGTGCCGGCGACGGTGCAGTTCGTCGACATCGCGGGGCTGGTCAAGGGCGCGTCCCAGGGGGAGGGCCTCGGCAACCAGTTCCTCGCCAACATCCGTGAAGTCGATGCGATCGTGCACGTGATTCGCTGCTTCGAGGATGACGACGTGCAGCACGTCATGGGCGGCCCCGATCCGGTGCGCGATCGCGTCGTGATTCACACGGAACTTGCACTCTCCGACATGGTCGCGTTGGAGAAACGGCTCGACAAGGCGACGCGTGCCGCCAAGACCGGCGACGCGGCGGCGAAAGCCGAGAAGACGCTGATGGAACGGGTGATGGCGGTCCTCGAGGAGGGCGGACTCGCGCGTGCCGTCGAGCGGAGCCCGGAGGAGGAGCCGCTCTTCCGGACCCTGAACCTGCTCACGTCGAAGCCGGTGCTCTACGCAGCCAACGTGCGCGAGGACGAACTGGCCGGCGGAAATGCACATGTCGAGGCGTTGCGCCATGCAATCGTCGCCGACGGCGAGAACGCCGACGTGGTGATCTTCTCGGCCAAGGTCGAGGCGGAGCTCGCTGAGCTGCCGCCGGAGGATCGTGCCGACTTCATGAGCTCGCTGGGCGTGGACGAATCCGGGCTCGATCGACTCGCGCGTGCGGCCTACCGCCTGCTCAATCTCCAGAGTTATTTCACTGCCGGCGAGAAGGAAGTCCGCGCCTGGACGATCCGTGTGGGGGCGAAGGCCCCCGAGGCGGCCGGCGTGATTCACTCGGACTTCGAGAAGGGCTTCATTCGCGCCGAGACAGTCGCCTATGCCGACTTCGTGCGGGTCGGCGGCTGGAAGCCCTCGCGGGAGCAGGGGCTCGCCCGGGCCGAAGGGAAAGAGTATGTCGTGCAGGACGGTGACCTGATGCTGTTCCGATTCAATAACTGAGGTGATCTCGTGATCGATCGTCTGTGGCGCCCGATGACGCGCGCACTCCTGCCGTTACTTGTGTTCGTCGCCTGCGGTGGCGGTGACGTGGCTGAGCCGATCGTGGCCCCGCCGGAAGCGGGCGGCCGCTGGACCCTCGATGATGCCGGCTTCGCGGCGCTGCCGGAATTGGCAATGACGGATGGCCGCTTTCTGTGCGTGGCCGACGGCCGCACCCCCTGCCCGCTCAATCAACCGATTGCCAATCGCCTGGATGCCGTCCGAGTGGCGCTCTGGGAGCCGGGGCGTCAAGTCGAGGTGTGGGGCGCCGACTCGACGCCAGTCAGCATCAGCGCGGTGGGCCAGGGGCTCGGGCAGTACCAGACCGCGCTTGCGGTTGGCCCGGGCAAGAATGGCCAGGTCCGCCTTATCGACCTGACGATGGCCGGCGTGCGGATGATGACCTACGGTCGCGACGGCAAGTTCATCGAACAGACCGAGCTGCCGCAGATCCGAGTCGGCGAGGCGCGCGGGTTTGCGGGGAAGGTCCCGCTGCTGCAGGGGATGACAGCGGGCCTGGACACGGGCACGACCGTCTTCCGCGTGATGGTGCTCAACGAGCCGACCGACAGCACCGGGCGGTTGGCGTTGGAAGTCCCGATTCCCTGGCTCGCGCTGCAGGGCGATCAGGTCGTGGCCGCGCCGCCGCTCTTCCCCGTCGCCCCGACCTACACCCTTCTCGCCGACGGCGAGGTGGCCTGGAGCCCGGGCGATCGTTTCGAGATTACGCGCCGGATGGCCGATGGCAGCCCGCGCTGGGAGCTGCGCGGCGATCGGACGCGGATCGCGATCACCCCCGAGGAGATTGCGGAAAAGCGCGCCGCGGTCACGCAGATGATGGGAGGACAGGTCCCCGAGTCGGACCTCGACTCGATGCAGGCCCATAGCGAAATGGTGCACGCCGCGGTCGCTGGCCTGCTCTCCGCCCCCGACGGAACCATCTATGTGGCGGGTCCGGCCACGGCAGCCCCGGATGTGTCCTACATCCGGCTGGGCCCCACCGGTCAACCCAACGGTCGCTTCACCCTCCCGAAGACGAGCCGAATTCTCCTGGCGGCCGCCGATTCGGTACTGGTTTCCCGCCGTGCCGAGGGAGAGCTCCGGGAGATCCGCTGGGTCCGCCTCACCGCACCCTGACGGGCGCGGCTGCCCCTCCCCGGTCACGTGTCGGGGCAGGGGGTAGGGTGGCGGCGCAGGACCGAGTATATTTGAGGGCTGTTCACATTATATCCTCCTCGGGTGCCGCACCAGCCCCGGGGCAACCATGTCCGAAGGAAGGTGCCGATGACCCGTTCGTATGAGGCGGTGTACATCTTCGACTCTGTGCTCGAAGATGCTGCCGTCACCGAGAAGCTGGATCGCTTCCACGCGCTGATTCCGCAGGCCGAAGGCGCCGAAATCGCCCTCGACACCTGGGGGAAGCGCACGCTGGCGTACCCGATCGATGGCAAGGAGACTGGCTACTACGTCATCGCGAAGTTCGATGCATCGCCGGAGCAGTTGCCCGAGTTCGAGCGCGCATTGAAGCTGGACGAGGGGCTGATTCGCCACCTCATCGTGATGAACGAGGGCGCCCAGATGGCGCCGACGCCGTCCGCCAAGGACGGGGAGGATGACGAATAATGGGCCGCCCCTCAAAGACCTGTGCCATCTGTGAGTCCGGCGTCCGCATCGTCGACTTCAAGGATGAGCGCCTCCTCACGCGTTTCCTGAGCGAGCGGGGCAAGATCCTGCCGAGCCGGCTGTCGGGCACCTGCGCTCGTCATCAGCGCCAGCTCAGTACGGCCATCAAGCGGGCCCGTCAGATCGCCCTCCTCCCGTATATCAAGGGATTCGGCGGCTGACCACGCCCCCCGAGGGGCCCGGCCTGGCCGGGT
This sequence comes from Gemmatimonadales bacterium, assembly GCA_038223815.1. Lineage (GTDB taxonomy): Bacteria > Gemmatimonadota > Gemmatimonadetes > Gemmatimonadales > GWC2-71-9 > Palsa-1233. The sequence continues at coordinate 1,701 of JBBRGR010000085.1, read as the reverse complement.
CCCCGTCGCGGTGGCCAACCCTGCTGCTTGCGGCAGGGTTTCTTGTGCTGGTCCCTACCGCCGCGCCCTTCTTCTTTCTGGCGCCGACGGTGGTCCTGCTCCTCCTCTCCGGGCCGCGTACCGTGCGTGAATGGCTCTGGATCGGGCTGGGCACCACCAGCATCGTGCTGCTCCTCCGCCTCCCCAGCACGCTCCCGGAACAGACGCTCCGCGCCGCCGCGGCGTTCTTCACCGGTGCCTATGTGGTGGGCGCGCTCGGCGGCAGCATTCGCTCCCTGCTCACCCGAACCCTCGTGGCCATCGGGGTGGCGGCTGTGGCGACGGTCGGCTGGTTCCTCAAGCTTGGTCTCGCCTTCCGCGACCTCGAACAGGTGATCATCACCACGACGTGGCAGGGGTGGCGCACGCTCTTCCCCTCGTTTGGCCTCCCCGAGGCACCCGTTGCGGTTCACGTGGAGGGCATCACCCACTCCCCGGGTTCGGGTGCCTCGGAGCTCGTCCGCGAGCTGAGCCAAGCCACGGCCACGATCGGGGAGCTCTACCCCGCGATGCTGGCGACCTATGCCCTCCTCGGCGGCTGGTTGGCCTGGAGCTGGTACCATCGGATCGCCCAGCGGCCCATCGGCACCCCGCCGCCGCGCTTTCGGACCTTCCGATTCAGCGACCATTTCATCTGGGCGCTGGTGGGGTTCGGCGGGTTGGTCCTGCTCGACCTCCCCCGCGGTGCGGAGGTCGCGGTGCGCAATCTCCTCCTGCTGGTCGTGACGCTCTATGCCGGCCGCGGCCTCGCCGTGATCCGGACCGCCATGCTTCCCGCACCACGTGCCTTCGTGGTGCTCCTGTGCCTCGCTGCGGTGCCGGTGTTAGCATTGGTACCGCTGGGCTGCGCCGTTCTGGGCGTGGCCGACACCTGGCTTGATCTCCGGCGGCGCGTGCCGCCGCCCCAAGGAGTTGCCCGATGATTGATCTGATCCTCCGTGAGTCCGTGCCCTCCCTCGGGAAGGCCGGCGACCTGATCCGTGTGAAGCCGGGCTATGCCCGCAACTTCCTCCTCCCGCGCGGCCTCGCCTTCGAAGCGACCGAGGGCAACAAGAAGCGGATCGCCGCCGAGGCGAAGGCCCGCAATGCCAAGCTCGCCGCCGACCGCGCCGAGGCAATGGCGTTCGGGGCGAAACTGAGCGCCGTGACCATCGAGCTGACCTCCAAGGCCGGCGACGAAGGGAAGCTCTTCGGCTCGATCACCGCGAGCGACATCGCCGACGCCCTCGCCACCAAGGGCCTCGTGGTGGACAAGCGGAAGATCGACCTCGAGCACCCGATCAAGATGCTTGGCTTCCACTCGGTGGCCGTCAAACTGCACCACGACGTCCACGCTGAAGTGAAGGTCAACGTCTCCCCCGAAGGCTGAGGCGACGTGGCGGTCGGGATCGGGTACCTCGATGGGCCCCGACTCGCGCGCGGCTTCCACGCTGCCGCCGACTGGGTGGCAGCGAGCCGTGACGAGCTGAACCGGATCAATGTCTTCCCGGTCCCCGATGGCGACACCGGTACCAACTTCACGCTGACGCTCCGCGCCGTCGCCGACGCCCTCCGGGCGCTCGGCGACGCGTCGCTTCAGGACACCGCCACGACGGCAGCGCGTGCCGCCCTCCTCGGGGCGCGCGGCCACTCCGGAATGATGCGGGCCCACGTCCTCCTCGG
>JBBRGR010000084.1:0-7321 GCA_038223815.1 Gemmatimonadales bacterium | reverse complement strand
TCGCGCGTTCCGAACGCGACCCCGGCCCACCCGCCCGCGAGCCCTGCCAGCGCGCCGAAACCGCCCGCGCCGGTGACTCCCAGCACGGACGTGCCGATCTTGCCACCCTGCGATGCGCCGAGGATCGCCGCACTCGCCGTCGCCGGCGCCGCCAGCGCTGCCACCGCAGCGAGGACCCCCGCCGTGAAGGCGACGTCGGGCGAGGACCCTTCGATCTGGGTGACGAGGGCGACGCGGAGGCGTGTGCGCGCGCGCGAGAGCCGCTGCTTCACCGTGTCCTCGGACAGGTCGAGGAGTTCCGCCACCTGCTTCGCGCTCTGTCCCTCGCGGTAGTAGAGCACCACCACCTCGCGGGACGCGGCAGGCAGAGCGTCGATCGCGGCGGCCAGCGCGGCGCGCTCTTCGTCCGCAATCAGCGCGCGCAGCACGTCGGGGCGGGGATCGGCGGCGGCGGCGAGGAGGACGTCGTCGGTCGACGCGATGCGGCGGCGGCGACGTACATGTGTCCGCAGCGCCTGATGCGCCCGGTTGCGGGTGAGCTGCCGCAGCCACGGCAGAAACGACGTGGGGTCACGCAACTTCCGCAGGTCGCGCCACACCATCAGATAGACATCCTGCGCGACATCGCGGCTCAGTTCAATGTCGCGCAGGATGGCGAGCGTGAGCGATGTCACGGTGTTGCGCGTGACATCGACCAGTCGCTCGAAGGCCAGGGCGTCACCGCGTGCCGCCGCCGTCACGTCCGGCGCGATCCGCAGGGCAAGCACCTCGTTCATTGCCGCAACGCCTCACTCATCGTGGCGTCGCCGCGCGGGTCAGGAATGCGGCGACGGTGTCCAGAAAGAATACCGGCTCATCGAGCATGATGAAATGCAGCGCCTTCGAGGCCGCCACGACTCGCGCATTGGTGACGGTCCGGAGTTGGCCCTCGTACCGGGCCAGCGAGGTGGCCTGGTGTTCGGGGTTCAGTCCATTGCCCGCCATCAGCATGAGCACCGGGGTGCGGATGCGGTGGAGTTCAGGACGGATATCCGTGGTCAGCATTGCGGCAAGCGCGCGGCCTGCAATGTTCGGGTCGGAGACCGCACCCCAGCGCGCACCCTTCACATGCCACGCGGTGTCCTTCACCTGCTGCATCATCGCCATGCGGGTCTGGGCTGCCAGCCCTTCGCGCGTCATCCCGCTCATGGCCGTCCGCATCATCTCGGCCTGCGCACCGGCGCGCGTGGCGGTCATCGTGGTGTCGCCGAGGGCGCTCAGGAACGGGACGCCGTCGACAGCCACGATGGGCCCGACGAGGGCGGGGGAGGTTGCCGCGATCCAGAGCGACATGAACCCGCCGAGCGAATGGCCCATGATCACCGGGTGATCGAGTCGGTGGTCCCGGATGTACTGGATGATCGCATCCCGGACGGTCGCGAGGTAGGGGTCCGCCGTGGTGGTCGGTGATCCGGCGAATCCCGCCAGCGTCAGCACGTGCATGTCGTAGTCCGACCGGAAGCGCGCGACCGTCCCGTCCCACACCTCGCCGGCCGACAGGAATCCGGGGATCAGGATCATGGAGCGGCCACTCGGCACGGGCCCGGTGCGCGCCACGGTGAACGGCGGCGCAGCCGCGGTGGATGCAGGCGTGCCCGCTGCCTGGGCATGGGCCGTGGTCGGCGCCAGGGCGGCACTCGCGGCGAGGCTGCCGGCGATGAAGGTCAACAGAATGCGTGTCATGAGCTGCTCCGTGGTGTGGACCGGACGCGCGGATCGCGCCCCTCTCCAGACGGAGTAGCCGCATCCGGCGAAAGGTGACAGGGTGCAGTCGGTGGCGGCCCGCGGCTCACGTCGCTGCAGCGACGGAATCTCCCGGAGACCGGGATGGAATGTCATTTCAGTGACATCTGCCGAGCCGTCGCTTCAGCGACGAGCTCGGGGGTGAAGCTGACCAACCCGCTCAACACACGTCGTCCCGAGCGGAGCGAGGGAGCCACGTGATCACGGATGGGCCGAACGCCTACGCCTCGAGCAATTCCGAAATCGTGAGACCACGATCGCGGGCAATCTGGCGGCAGCGCAGCGGGGAGATGTCTCGGCCTGCATGGAATGAGATCGTTGTTGCCCGTCCATCAGGATGCCTCAACTGTTTGAGCGATCCACGCTGACGCGCTTCCACGAAGCCCTAGTGCTCGAGGCGCGCAACAACCTCACGTGGCTTGAGGATCGGCCCACCCGCCATGACCAGGCGACCTGCACGCGGGAGGCTCTGCACCTGCGCGGGTTCGTGACCTGCCAGACCCAGCAGCGCGCAACCGTGCCATGACCGCCGAGCCCCATCAGACGTGGGCGCACGGTACAGCCCAGACAACGACAAGAGCACCATCGTCCCGGCGAGCACGCGACGAATCACGGAAGGCGGGGACGACACGTGTGCGACCATCCCCCGACCCGTCGTCCCACCAAGCACGCAAGGACGGAGATGCAACGCCCCTCATTCCTCTCGAGGCAGCACCATGACTGATCGCACGAAGCTCGGCCCGGACACGGGCCCGAACGGCGCCGGCAAGTTGAACTGGCGGGACACCAACGGCGTCGATACCACCAAAGCCCCGGCCGATGAGACCGACGTCAGCCCGAATCAGGACCGGACGGAAGGCAGCACTGTTCCCGGAGCGAGACGCCGAAGGGGCATGCCGCGCAAGGACGCCGTCGACGAAGGCTCGAATGGCGATGGCACCGCACCCGACCAGCGCACACCTGACGATGCGGAACGGAGCGGCGAGAATCGCGGCACCAATATTCCCGACACGACCGAGCCCGCCTCGCCGTAGCACGTCTGGAGACGCGCCTGCGGACCGTACCGAGGCGGCCGTCGCTTACGCCAGCGTCCGTGAAACTGGTTGCACCTCACTCCGGACCAAGCTACCGCCGATTGGTGACCCGCGGCGGAGGTGCAGCGTCGGGGCCCATCTGCGTCAGACGCGTGTCGACCAGCCTCTAGTGGCGTTTCGCGAAATAGCGCACACCCGGAAGCCCTTCGAAGTCGGCGTCCATCGTCCAGAGTGTCGCGTTGTACTGCTGCGCGGTCGCGAAGAGGATGCTGTCGGCGAGCGGGAGGCTGTGGTCGACGCCGAGCTTGGCTGCCGCGAGGGCAAGCCCGCTGTCGAGCGGCACGATCCGACCCTGGTGCAAGAGGGCCGCGGTCTGGAGGGCTGCATCTTCCCCCCGCTGCTGCAGGACTCGGCGTACCACCGCCACGAGCACGATCGCCGGCACCAGCAGTTCCTCGCCGGACTCAATCGCCGTGGCAAACCGTCCGGCATTCGGTCCGGCGGCGAAATACTCCAGCCACGCGGACGAATCGACGACGTTCACACCCGATCCGCGTCGCGTGGCACCGCGGTGTCGATCCCCTTGAGGAATCCCCGCATGGAGCGCATGGACCGCACCGGGATGAACTCGATGCGATTCTGGTATTGCAGGGCCTGCACCTTCTGGCCAGGCTGAAGACCCATCGCCTCGCGGATGGCACGCGGGATGACGACCTGGAACTTCGGGGAGACGGTGACGACGGACATGGTGACCTCATCGATAGCCGTACCGTACAACGATATGTCTATCTATCGCAACTGGCAATGGGATCGCGTCGGGCCGGCGAACGCCAACGAGTCCGCACCCCCCGCACTCCACCCCCGTCCGGCCTTCGCGGTATCACGGCCGCAAGTGGTTGTCGAAGAAGGTGGCCGCATCACGCCCGACACGATTGTGCAGCGCACGACGATCCACCTCACGGGCATCCGTGCACAGCGCCCGCAGGAACAGCGTCCCTCGGAGGCTGCACGGCGCCAGAAAGGCGTGGTGCCCGGCACGCTGGATGGTGATCACCGTGGCATTGGGGAGGTGGTCCTCAATGGCACGCAGGGTCTTGCGGAAGACGATGTACTGATCGTCCGTGGCCAGCGCGAACCGGACTGGCACACCGATCGAAGCAAGCTCTTCCCTGTGCAGGAGTGCCACGGAGGCGGGGGCGATGGCATAGACGGCACGAATCCGCGGATCGCGGATGGGCTGCGTGTCGGCGAGCAGTCGGTCGATCAGGACGATCAGGTCGCGAGCGCGCTCGGCGGGCAGGACGAAGCCCTGGGGCCAGGCGGTGTCCTCGGTTGCCGTATTGCCATGATGGTTGACGGGGGCGACCACGAAACCCGTGTTGACGAGCGCTCCTGCCAGCCACGACAGCTGTGCCGCGCTGCCGCCCGTGCCATGGGAGAGCACGATCAACGGATGGCGTCGGGTATCAGCGAACGGCGCTTCCAGCGCGTTGCGACCAAAGCGGAAGACGCCGACGTACCATTCGGACTCGACGCTACCGGCTGCTGCGGGATACCACAAGGTGGCAGCGAGGGGCCGAGGCCCGTCGCGGTCCCGCAGTCACGACTCGTCGCCCCCTTCCATCCCCGCAGGCCGAGCCGATACTCGGAAGGTATAGACTCTCGATCGGGGAGTTGCCATCTGCATCACGCAAGGAGTGTACATCATGCGACGCCCCATCCCTGCCGTAGCCTTCGCGTTCCTCTCCCTGGCCGCCTGCAGCGATTCTCCCACGGGCGAGGGAGATCCGCTGCCCAACCCGATCACCATCGATGGGAACAACGTCGGTGCGGCGGGTGGACTGGTCTTCATCTCGCAGGGGGGCCAGTCCATCAGCGATGCATCTGTCACAGTGACCGCGAACGGCGTGGCAGCATCGCCCCTTAGCGGCGGGTACTACTGGGAACTCGGGGCGCCCCTCACGGTTGGGGCCACGCTCACGGTCCGGGCCACTCGGCTTGGCAAAACCGCCACGCTGGCGGGCCCCCTCCCGTCGACACCGATCCTCTCCGCACCGGCAGTCGATGGTCTGGTCACGATCGGGACGCCACTCACCGTGACATGGACCTCGGCATCCAATCCCGCGTACTTCATCGTGAATCTCGGGTACCGGGTTGGGAACACCGGTATGGGAAGCGTTGACTCCGTCGCCGGAAGCGCTCGGACGGTCAGTCTGGCAACCGCCGGCATCCCGGTCGGCGCGACCTTGCTGTCGATCGACATTCGTGCCTATGGGACGGCAACATTGGGAGGGGATGTGTCGCCAACATCGCGGCTCAACCTCTTCGCCAGCAGCGAGATCAGGAACCTGGTGCTCAACGCCGGGCAGTAACGGAATGGTCGGGCCATGACGCGGAGGGCGCTGCCGAGCTGCTTGCGGGAGCGCCCTCAGTTGGGTGGGCGGCTCACCTTGTCCATGTCGGAGACGATCAGCCACGGGCCTCCCGGCCGGCGGTGCAGCGTCAGCGTGAACTTCCCCACGTCGCCTGGCTTCGTCCCGTAGCCGTACGCACCGATGATGTATCCCACTGTGTCCGCGACCGACGCCGCGAGCGCGCGGAGCCGGAGCGGCGCTCCGCCCTGGCCCGCATGCGCCGCCCGGATCGCCGCTCGGCCGCGGACCGGCTCCCGCCCGCTCTGCGAGACACATCCGTCCTCCGCAAAGAGCGCCGCCAACTCAGCCGCATCACCCCGCTGCCACGCCGTCCCGTAGTCGCGCAGGACCCGATCAAGCGCTGCGGGAAGCGTCACGGAGGCGAGCGCTGGCGCCGCCGCCGGCGTGCGCTGTGCTCTCGCATTCCCGGCGACGAGGGCGACCGCGGCAACGAGACCTACGACACGCAGCGAACGACGCCTTGAAGTACTCCGCGGAGAGTGTTGCACATCGTGACGACCATATCTGATGCGATGCTGGGGTCCTCAGGACGACTGGCACGGCAATCTCCTGCGGCGGGGTGGTATCCCCGGCCGCTCACCTCGACTGGTCGACGCGCCTCGGCACCTTCAGGACAAATGCCGCGATGGCCGCCGGCAATCTCGGGCGAAACAGACTCGCCAGGCCCGGCACCCGCGCCACGGCCGCGGGGAGTGGGGTCTGGGGCCGACCAGCGTCGAGTGCCTGCATGACGGAATCGGTGGCAAGAAAAAGGGTGGGTGGAAGCTGGGGTCGCAACTGCTCGCGGATGATGGCCGCGGCGTCACGCCCAGCGCCCGCGATCGACACGAATCCATCCGCTCCAGCCATCCTCGCGGCCACCATCCCGATCAGCGACCCCTCGCTGTGCCCAACGATGGTGATCGTGGCGAAACGGTGATCGGCGCGAAGCTGGGCAGCCCACCGCACCGCGTCGGCGATGCCGTCGTCAAAGCGGAGATCCTCTTCCTGCTTCACCGCTGCGGCGCTCACCCCGATGCCGCGCTTGTCATAGCGCAGCGAGGCGATCCCAGCAGCGCAGAGTGCCTCGGTGAGGAGCTTCAGGCTGTTGTTCTTGCCGGCGAGTTGTGAAGAGTTGCCGTCGTGATCGGTCGGCCCAGAGCCCGCAATGAGGAGCACCACAGGCATCGGCACCGTGCGTTCGGGAACCAGGAGCGACCCGCCCAGGGTGCCGGAGGGGGTCACGAGCTGCACGATCGCATCGCTGGAGCACTGCCCCGCGACAGGCGTCCACGCGATGGTACACAGTGCGATCGTGCATGCGGTGCGGCAATTTCCCATGGTGGACATCGGTACATCTCGATGGACGTGACACCTCATGCGCAACGCCGCGGTCGAGTGCGAGGCCGCGTCATCGATCGGACCGCTTCGCCGCCGGCCTTCACGCCACCAGCCAGCGATGCGCCGTAGCACGCGACGCACACACGCCGAAGTCTCGGCGGCTCCGCTCCTCGGCAACCACCTCCCCAAAGCGCGAGCTCGCCACAGTGGAGTCAGGGCGCTGCACCACAGCCAGGCGCACGCCGTACATCCGCAACGTCGGCAGGATCACCCCGGCATCGTCCGAACTCACGTCGAAGAACCTTGGCGGCGGTCGCCAGCATGGGCTGCCCTGGCACCCCCTCGATCACCATCACGCCGTCAGCGCTGACCGCAGTCAGGAGATCATGCATGGCACACTCCATCAGTGCTTCGACCCCGACTCAGCTGCTGCGCATGCTGCTGCGCTCCTGCCCTCACTCACACGCAGCGCGCGTCCCTCCGCCCGCTACCAGCCGGTCTGTCGCCTTCTTCGCCATCGGGTGCTCCGGCCCGAGCGCCTTGGTCACGATGCGACAGCCCGCCTGGAGCAGTTGCAGGCCTTCCGTACGGGAGTTGGTGGCCAGCAGTTCCGCCCCGAGCACGCTCTCGCTACTGCCGATGGCCCAATGTCCCGCCGGATAGTTCGCCCGCCGAAGCGCCAGCGATTCCCGCAGCGCACGCACCGCCGCAGGGTGGTCCCCCTTCCCGGCCAGCGCCAACCCGCGCATC
>JBBRGR010000083.1:0-7341 GCA_038223815.1 Gemmatimonadales bacterium | reverse complement strand
CAGGTGCCGAAGGCATGCACGTTCGACGCGAGCTTGGCGATCGTCGTCGTCTTGCCGGCACCGGTCGGGCCGACCAGGGCGATGAGCCGTGGGCGCGCCGTGCGACGACGTCGCGGCGGCGGCGTCCGCTCGGTCACTTCACCCAGATGCGCCGCGAGGACGCTGCCGAACAGCGCGCGGTCCTCGGGCGGGGCAGCCGGCATGGGTGCCAGCGGCGCCGGATCATTGCTCGCCACGACGGTGAATTCGTGGCGATCCCGGCGCACCGAGAGGATGGTCGCGTCCGCGCCGAGCACTGCACGCGCCTGATGCAGCAGGGTCGGGACATGGGTCCCGGTGAACGTCTCACGTGGCACGGGTCAGCTCCCACATGGCGAGACTCTGGACAGGCATCTGCGGCGGCAGCTCGCCGAGCGAGACCACCGGCAGATCGGGAAGGATCGGTTCGACCAGACGTCGGATCCCGACGCGAAGCGCCGGCGGCGTGATGAGCGGGCGGGCACGTCCATCCCGGCGCGCCGTCGTGGCGAGCTCATTCAGCGCCCGCAGCAATCCGGTCAGCTGGTCCGGCTCGAGCATCGGCCCCTCCCGCGCGCCACGCGGCGTGAAGAGCTGCATCAGCGCCGACTCGAGGCGCGGCCCGACGGTGATGCCGCGCACCGTCCCATCGGGATCGGCGTAGAGTTGGGCCACCACATTCGCGAGGGCGCGGCGCACATGCTCCGTCAGCACCTCCGGATCCTTGGTCTGGTCCGCCGCATCCGAGAGCGTCTCGAGGATGGTGACCAGATCGCGGACCGGGAGTCCCTCGCGCAACAAGCGCTGCAGCACGCGATGCAGTGCGCCGAGGGGGAGCTTGGCGGGGATGAGGTCGTCCACGAGGGCCGGGTGCGTCTCGCGAATCCCGTCGACCAGCTCGCGCACATCCTGTCGCGAGAGAATGTCGCCTGCATGGCGACGAATGGTTTCCATCAGGTGCGTTGCCAGCACCGTCGGCGCCTCCACCACGCTGTAGCCACTCGCCTCGGCCTCGATCCGGCGATCGGGGGCAATCCACAATGCCGGAATGCCGAAGGTGGGATCCACCGTACGGATCCCGTCGAGCGGCAAGCCCCGGCTCGCGGCGTCGAGGGCAAGCAGGTAGCGCGGCATCAGCTCCCCCCCCGCGACCCGGACACCGCGCAAGCGGATGGCGTACTCGGTTGGGGCGAGCTGGATGTTGTCCCGGATCCGCGCCGGCGGGACGATGATGCCCATCTCGGTCGCGAGCTGCCGGCGCAGGAGCCCGACCCGCGGGAGCAGGTCGCCCTGTTGCGACTCGTCGACCAGCGGGATCAGCGCATAACCGAGCTCCACCTCAATCGGCTCGACCTGGAGGAGTTCGCGCATCTGTGCGGTTCCCGGCACGGCCGCAGTGACACTCGCGGACGGCGCGACGGTCCCCACCGTGGCACGTTCGGCGGGGCGGCGTCCACGCCAGGCGATCCCCCCCGCAGCGCCGGCCAGTGCAAGGAAGGGCAGCGCCGGCAATCCCGGAAGAATCGCGAGCAGCAGCAGGACGCCCGCCGACATTCCCATCGCCCGCGGATTGCGCGTCAATTGCGCGCCGAGGGCCTGCCCGACGCCGGGCGAGGAGGCACCGTAGGTCGTGATGATGCCGGCCGAGGTGCTCACGATCAGCGCCGGAATCTGCGAGACGAGGCCATCGCCGATCGACAGCGCGCTGTAGCGGGAAATCGCCTCACCGGCACTGAGCCCCTGCTGCGCCATCCCGATCGCGAAGCCGCCGACGAGATTGATCGAGGTGATGATCAACCCCGCCACCGCGTCGCCCCGGACGAATTTCGCTGCGCCATCCATGGCGCCGTAGAAGTCCGCGTACCGTGCCACGTCGGTGCGGCGTCGCCGCGCCTCCCCTTCATCGATCAAGCCGGCCCCGAGGTCGGCATCGATCGCCATCTGCTTGCCGGGCATGGCGTCGAGGGTGAATCGCGCTGCCACTTCCGCGATCCGGCCGGCGCCCTTCGTGATGACCATGAAATTGATCACCACCAGAATCAGGAAAATCACCAGACCGACGACGATGTTGCCGCCGATCAGGAAATTGCCGAAGGCGTCGATCACTTCGCCGGCATAGCCTTCGGCCAGAATGAGCCGCGTGGTACTGACGTTCAACCCCAGCCGGAAGAGCGTCAGCAGGAGGAGCAGCGACGGGAAGCCGGAGAAGTCGATCGGATCGCGGGTGCCCAGCGTGACGAGCAGCACGAGCACGGAGAGTGCGATGCTCAGCGCGAGCAATCCATCGAGCAGGATCGGCGGGAGCGGGACGACAAGGAGGGCGACGATGAGCATGACGCCGACCGCCAACCATCCCTCGGTCGCCATGGCACGCTGGAAGACGGTGCCTCCTCCCCCTGACCCGCCGCGCGCACCACCCGCGGGCCCCGGCGGGAGTCCCGTGCGCAACGACACATCAGGTGCCGCCGGGGCAACCGGGGGCATGCCGCCGACGGCGCTCACCGGACCCGCACCGCAGCCAGCGACTGTGGCACGCGTCCCCGAACCCGGTACACGAACGCCAGCACTTCGGCGACGGCGGCATAGAGGGCCGGCGGAATCGGTTGCCCAACCCTGGCTCCCGCCAGGAGGGCCCGCGCGACGGGAACATTTCGCACGATGGGAACGTTCGCCTCCTTCGCGATCGCACGAATCCGCTCGGCGAGCTTGCGCTGGCCCATCGCCACCACGACCGGAGCGATGGCCTTCCTCCCATCATAGCGAATCGCGATCGCGATCTCGGTCGGGTTGACGATCACCACATCCGCCTGCTTGACCTGCTGCAGCATCCGGCGCCGTACGAGTCCCTGGGCGAGCGAGCGCATGCGACTCTTCTGCATCGGATCGCCATCGCTCTCGCGGAGTTCATCGAAGATCTCGCGCTTCGTCATCCGGAGCTGCTTGGTGTGGCGCCACGCCTCGAAGGCATAGTCCGCCACCGCCACCGCGGCAAAGGTTCCCACGGCATAGAGGACCAGACGCACCGTCACCGACCGGGTGGTGGCAAGCACGGCCGGCGCCGGGGCTCCCACGAGTGCGGTCAGCTCCGGCCAGGCCTGCGAGAGGGCCAGCCAGCTGACGTATCCGATCACCACCATCTTGACGAGCGACTTGACCAGCGTGAAAAGCGACTGCCAGGAGAACAACCGCCCGACACCGGCGACCGGCGAGATGCGGGAGAGCTGCGGCGCCAGCGGCGTCAGCGAGAGCACGCCCCGCGCCTGAATCGCGTTGATGACGAGCGCCGGCACGGCGACGGCGAGCAGGAATGGCAGCATGGCCAGCAGCGTCGTCTCGGTCATGCCGCGCAGGAGGAGCGCCGCGCCGCCTTCCGTCAATTCCGGGCCGGCGAGCGCGCGACCAGCGGCGGCGAGCATCGTGCGACTGCCACTGTCGAGGGCGGTCCCGCCGAACGCCGCGAGGGCGGTGGCGCCGGTCAGGAGAACCACCGCCGTCGACAACTCCTGGCTCCGCGGGACCTTCCCCTCGTCGAAGGCCTTCTCGATGCGCTGTTGCGTCGGCTGTTCGGTCTTCTCCTGGGCCTGTTCCTCTGCCATGGCTAGGGCACCACCGGCGTGAACGCCTGCACCACGGCATCGGTGGTGCCGCCAAGGCCGGTGGCCCAGCCGCTGACGAAGCCCGCCGCGATCGGCAGGGTCGCACCCATGGTGATCAACCCGACGGCCACGGTCACCGGCACGGCGACCATCATCGTGTTGAGTTGCGGGACGGCACGATTCAACACGGCCAAGGCGAGGTTCGTGACCAGCAGCGCCACCATCATCGGCGCCGCGACCTGCACCGCGGTGCTGAATACGCCACCCGCAAGCGCAATCATGAATCGACCCCCATCGCCCAGCGCGATCGGGGTCCCCGGCGGAATGGTGAGCAGGGAGCGACCGAGCCCGGTCAGGAGAATCAGATGCCCACCGACCGCGACATACACGGCGAGAACGAACTGCCCCTGCAGCTGCCCGATCCCCGGTGAGCCGATGTCACGCATCCCGCCGATGGCGGCCCCGAGCGACAGGCCCATCTGGAGGGAGACGACCTCCGCCGCGACCGTCACCCCGTGCAGAAAGCACGCGGCCGCCAGGCCGATGGCGATCCCGAGGAGCAGCTCCGTCGCGAGGGGCACCACCAGCGATGGCGCATCGATCGGCATGGTCATCGGCGGCGAGAGCGGCAGCAGCGCGAGCGTGAGCACCACCGCGATCGCCCCGCGCAACTTCGCGGGCACGACCATCATCGACCACATGGGCGCCACCGACATCAGCCCGGCGACGCGGGCACTGATGAAGGCAAAGGTCGGCCAGTGCATCGGCTGGAGCGCCTCCACCAGAGAGAGCCCGATCACCGTGCCGCCTGCGGAAGGGACTGAAACATCCCGACCGTGAACTCGACCATCGCCCGGATCATCCACGGCAGTGCCACCACGAACACGACGGACACCACCACCAGCTTCGGAATGAAGGTGAGGCTCTGCTCCTGCACCTGCGTCACCGCCTGCATCAGCGAAATGACGATGCCCACGAGCAGCGCCGCCAGCAGCAACGGCCCGCCGACGGTGAGCACCAGGGTCAGTGCGCGCTGCAACAGCTCGGCGGCGAGCACGGGGGTCACGTCACGGGCTCCGGAACGAGGCGACAAGGTTCTGCATCACCAGCATCCAGCCATCGGCGAGCACGAAGAGGAGCAGCTTGAAGGGCAGGGACACCAGGACGGGGGGGAGCATGAACATCCCCATGCTCATCAGCACCGATGCGACGATCAGGTCGATCACCAGGAACGGCAGGAAGATGATGAAGCCCATCTGGAAGGCCGTGCGCAGTTCACTGGTCACGAAGGCCGACATCACGGTGGCGGTCGGGAGATCCTCGAGTGCCACCGAGTCGGGCACCGCACTCAACTCGGCGAACGCGCCAAGATCCTTGTCGCGGGTATTGGCCAGCATGAAGCGACGCATCGGGACGATCGCGGCATGGTAGGCCTCGACCTGCCCGATCTCGCCGCGCAGGTAGGGTTGCAGCGCATCACGATTGGCCTCCGCGAGCGTCGGCTGCATCACGACGCTCGTCAGGATGATGGCGATGGCGACCAGCAGCTGTGTCGGTGGCGCCCCCTGGGTGCCGAGCGCCGAGCGAAGGAACGAGAGCACAATGAGGATCCGCGTGAAGCCGGTCATCAGCATGAAGACCGCCGGCAGCAAGGTCATCGCACCCATGAAGACAACGACGCCGACCGCACCCGAGAGGCGGAGCTCATCGGCGCCGTCGCCGAGGCGGACGTCCATGGTTGGTGGGGTCGGTGCCCGGACGGTCGGGGTGCGCTGGGTCGCGGGGGCACGCCCCGCCGCGGTGGCGGCGCCGCTCGGGACCGGGGCGGTCACCGTCTGCGCCACAAGCCCGACGGGCAGCATCACCAGCGCGATCATCAGCCCGAGCCGTGCAAGCGTCGCGCGCCAGGGAGCCGCCGAGAGCTGCCGTATCGCCGGCCGCGCGCTGCCCCGCTCCAATGCCGTGATCTCCTCGGCGGTCAACTCGCCCAGCAACGTGTGTGTCTCGCCGACACCGACGATCAACACCCGCGCACCGGCCCGGAGCAGGACCACGCCCTGCCGCGGACCGGTGGCGACCCGATCGAGGAGCTGCAGCGAGCCGGCCTGCGCCGCCCGGGGGGCAACCCCCTGCAACCGCCCGAGCAGCCGCAGGGCGAGGATCATCACGCCGGCAGTGACACAGAGGGCAGCCAGGGCACCAAACATGCGTCAGCGCCCTCCGGGGCGCGGAGCCTGTTCCCGCGGGAGCGAAAGCACCCGGGTGATCCGTACGCCGAAGTGTTCGCCAACAACCACGACTTCTCCCTCGGCGAGGCGACGGTCACTGACGAAGATATCCACTGGCTCACCGACCATCCGGTCCAGCTGGATGACGGAACCAGGGCCCAGGTCAAGCACTGCCTGAATGGCCATGGTCGTGCGGCCGAACTCGATCGCAACCGGCAGCTGCATGTCGAGCAGGGAGTCGAGCTTGGCGCCCGAGGCGGCGGCAGCGCCCTGCCCGAGTTCATCGAGCGGGGCCGCGGCTGGGGTCGGCGAAATGGGTCCGGTCATCCGGGACGCTTCCTTCGAGAGGGACGGGTGCCAGGGAGTGACTCGGCCGCAGGGGCCCAGTCGGTGACGCGCAGGCCGACGTAACCCTGCTGCCGGCCGAGATGGCCGAGGGCAAGCCGACGACCATTCACGTGGAGTTCGACTTCGCCCGAGGCCGATTGCCCCGTCTCGAGCACCTGCCCTTCGCGGAGCAGCGCGACGTCCAGGGCGGAAATGGAGAAGACCGGCAAGCGCACCGCGACGGGAACGCCGGCGGAGCGGACGTGTCCGTCGATCAGCGTACGCGCCACGGCGATGTCCTCTGGGCGGCCACGCGGCGCGGCGAGCTGCGGTCCCGCCTTTTCCTGGAGGAAGCGCTCAAACGCTGTCAGCAGGAGACAGAGCGTGAGGTAGCCCGTGCTGGGCCCGCCCTTGATCTCCAGAATCACGATCAGCACGTTGTCTTCGCGACCCGCCACCTGCAGCGTCTCCGCGACCGATTCAAATCCGGCACGGCGCGGTGCAATCGGGACCGCGTCGGCGTAGACCGCCTCAAGTTGCGCGAGGAGCCGATCCACCAGATCCCCGAGCACCCCCTGCTCGAGCAGGGTCAGCGCGCGGCGCGCGCCCTGGGCCCCACCCGTGCCGCCGAAGAGCCGGTCGACGAGATACGCCGCGAGCTCCGGGTCGAAGTCCACGACGCCGTGCGAGCTGCGCTCATCTCCCAGGTCGACGACATAGGCCGCACACGGCGAACTCAACGCCAGCAGGAACTCGCCGAAGGTGGCCTGCACCACGCTGACCACGCCGACATCCACGTTGCGGCGGAGACGCGAGGAGAGGACGCCCTGCACGCCGCTCGCCAGTCGCTCGTGGATCGCATCGAGGGCCGCCTGCCGTTCGCGCGAGATCCGCGGGGGTCGGCGGAAGTTGTACGGCACCACTTCGGTCGTGGGGGCCGCGCGGGCGCCGCCCTTGAGCAGTGAATCGACGTCCTGCTGGGAGAGGGGATCCATGGTGGCTACTGGACCAGAAACTGGGGAATGAAGACCTTCACCTTGGCGCCCTTGAGGAAGGGCTGCGCCGCCTTCTCGAATTCCCCCCGCAACCCGTCCCGTGCACCAGAACGGAGCAGTTCCTCGACCGTGCGCTTCTCGAGGACGCCGGTGACAGCGTCACGCAACTGGGTCTCC
>JBBRGR010000082.1:0-7371 GCA_038223815.1 Gemmatimonadales bacterium | reverse complement strand
AGGTCCGCGTCCGTCGCGAGAGCATCACCACGTTGACCAGCGGCCCGACCAGGTACGAGGCCGCGAGGGCCTTGCTGGTCGGGGCGAAGGCGACTGCAGCCACCGACGCCAGGGTCAGCAACGCACCACTCCAAAAGGTCGAGGCACTCGTGGCGCGGGCCTGATCGCGGGCCATGAGTCCATCGGTAAACACCCCGACGAGGGCGGTCGGGACGATTCCCAGCGAACTGACCAGCAACACCGGAGCGAGCCCCGAGCTGGTCGAGAACAGGGCAAGCCCGCCAGCGATGCACCAGGCCAGGACCATGGCCAGCCCTGACGTCAGCAACCGGACCGACAGCAGATCATAGAAGCCGTGTCGGGCACCGCGCCCGCTCCGCGCAAGATTGCGGACCGCCAGCGAGCGGAGGCCGAGGTCGGAGAGCGACAAGGTCAGCCCCGTCAGCGCCAGGGCGATACTGAACTGTCCGAACGCCTCTGGGCCAACCCGCCGTGTGATGAAGCCGGTACTGAACAGGGCAACGACGTTCAACAGGATGGGAATGACACCAAGCCAGGTTGCATTCTTCCAGATCATCCCGACATCGGCAAGGTCCTGCCCACGGGCATTGGTCACCCACACCGCCGATCAGCGGAGGGGTGCGTCGGATCCCGGCGTCGTGGCGACAGGGTGGGCGGGGGCATGCGGCTCCGGGCACGGGCTGGTGGTTGGCTGACTGGACAGGCGATGTAGCGGAGCAATCCTCGCGCCGCACGGTGGGGACGATATCATTGTCCACCGGAATCGGCTATCCTCGACGGGTGGACGGCGTGTGGGGGCATGGAGCTTGCACCCCGTCCCCCGAGCCGCTGGGACTGGTACCGCGTCACACACCTCACATCCTGGAGCCCCGAATGCTGTCCCTGGTACCCTGGTGAGTTCATCTCCCTCAGGTGGACCCATCCTGGTCGTCATCGGGACGCGGCCGGAGGCCGTGAAGCTCGCCCCCGTCGTGCTGGAGTTGCGGAAGCGAGGTGGGCGAGAGGTGGTTGTCTGTCATTCAGGACAACACCAGGACCTCTTCACCGACGCAATCGGCAGCTTCGGGCTGGCTGCGGATATCACACTGGACACCATGGCGCCTGGCCAGTCGCTGCCGGCGCTGCATGGCCGACTGTTTACCGCCTTCGGCGAGCTGCTGGAGCGCATACGCCCCGGAACCATGCTCGTGCAGGGTGACACGGCGACGGTCGCGGTCGCTGGCTGGGCGGCATTTCTGAGCCGCGTCGAGGTGGCCCATGTCGAGGCCGGCCTCCGGTCAGGTGACAAATGGCAACCGTTCCCGGAAGAGGTGAACCGACGGATCACCAGTATCGTGGCAGACTGGCACTTCGCGCCGACCCCTGGCGCGGTGGACAATCTCCTCCGCGAGCATCTCCCGCCCGGGCGGGTGGTCCTCACGGGCAACACCGTCGTGGACGCGCTGCTCTACCTCGAACAACAGCTCGCGGGAGCGCTCCCCCCCCTTGGGCTTGATCCCACTCGGCCGGTGATGCTGGTGACGGCCCATCGACGGGAGAATTTCGGCAGCGGCCTGCTCGACATCTGCGCTGCCGTGCGGCGCATTGCGAGCGCACATCCGAGGCTTCAAATCGTCGTGCCGGTCCACCCGAATCCGGATGTCCAGGCGACGGTCCATCGCGAACTGGGTGGGTTGCCTTCGGTGCAACTCACGCCTCCGCTCAGCTACCGCGACTTTGTCGGCGTGATGCTGCACGCGACCTTGGCGCTCTCCGATTCCGGTGGGGTGCAGGAGGAGGGACCCTGCATCGGATTGCCCGTGTTGGTGATGCGCGAGGTGACGGAGCGCCCCGAAGGGGTCGCGGCAGGCGCGGCACGTCTGGTCGGGACCGACCAGTCTCGCATCGTCCAGGAGGTGGATGCCCTGCTGACCGACCCGGCGGCGTACGGCAGGATGGCGGTTCGGCGTGCGGTGTACGGTGACGGTCGCGCCAGTGCCCGCATCGCCGACATTCTCCTCGAGGGGCGGCTCCAGCAGTCCGCGTTTCAGCCCGACACCGCGTGACCCCTCCGCCGCGCCGTATCGTGATCGTCAGTTGGCACTTCCCGCCCTCCTCCGAGGTGGCGGGCAAAGTGGTCTGGCGACTCGCCCGGCGTCTGGCAACGGCGGGAGCCGAGGTGCGCGTGATCGTCCCCCCGGCTGCGGAGATCAAGACCTTCGATCACGACTATGCCCGGGACCTTCCGGTTGGTCTGCGTCGGATCGAGGTCGCGGCGTGGCCCAACTGGTATGATGGCCTGCTCCGATTGCGGAATCGCCTGCGCGCACTCCTCGGCAATCGGCCCCCCACCGGAGGATCACCGGAGCTCGACCCAACAGCGGCGAGTGCCGCGGCTCCTCCGGCAGGACTGCGGCGATTCCTCGTCGCCCTGTCGCGCCTCCCCGACGAAGCAGGGCGATGGATCATCCCGGCGGCCTCGGCCCTGGGTCGCACCTTGCGAGACGAGCCCGCTGATGTGGTCATCACCGTGTCCCCCGTGTTCTCCGCTCATCTGATCGCGTTGCGCGCCGGGCTCCCGAGTGCGACGACGCAGTGGTTTGCCTGGTCCCACGATCCGATGATCGGGAATCCATTCATCTCCGCATCGACCGGTGCGTGGACCCGGTGGATTGCACGCTGGGATGCGGCCATCGCGCGTCGCGCGACGCACGTGCTCGTCACCACGGATGCGCTGCGGCAGAATCTTCTCGGTCGGTATCCGGACATCGCGGCGCCGGTGCTGCTGCCGTGCGGCTATGAGCCAGACGAGGTGTCGTCGCTCCCGCTGCCGTCCTCGAACACTCCGCTCGTCCTGGCCCATGTCGGCACGCTCTACGGACACCGTTCGCCACTCCCGATTCTGGAAGCGGTCGCACGGCTCCGGGAAAGCGGCCGATTGCCCGAGGACGCGTTGCGTCTGCGGTTCGTGGGCAATCAGGAAAACGAAGCCCAAGAATCACTGTCCCATGCCATCGCCCGCCTCGGGCTGGAGGCGATCGTGTCCCATTCGCCGGCCGTACCGCAAGCGGAGGCACTCCAGGTGATCGCCACCTCATCGGCGGGCCTTCTGCTCGCGGAACAGCAGCCACTGCAGATTCCGGCCAAGACGTTTGAGTACATCGGCCAAGGACGCGCGATCTTCGCCCTGACCGACGGCGCCACCGCGCAGTTGGTCCGCGACGCACGGATCGGAATCGCCACGGACCGGGAAGGCCTGGAAGCGGCCCTGCTCGCCTTCGTCGAGGAATGGCAGCGGGATGCACTCTCCGGCTATCGGCCGGGTCTGGAAGAGGCACAGCGGACATACGCGGCAGCCACGCTCGCCGATGGCGTGCTGGCGTTGGCGGCAGCGGGACGAGCAGCGTGACGGGCGCGCTCCGCGTGTCGATTGTGATTCCAGCCTACAACGCTGGGGCATTTATCGACGATGCCCTCGCAGGGGTGGCCAGTCAGACACGTCCGGCACTCGAGGTGATTGTCATCGATGACGGCTCGACCGACGACACCAATGCTCGTGTGCGTGCCTGGGAGGGACGTACCGGTGCCACGAGACTGATCCTGCTGGACGGCCCCAATCGTGGTTTGAGTGCCAGCAGGAATCGTGGGATCCTGGCGGCATCGGGGGAGATCATCGCCCTGTTGGACAGTGATGACTATTTCCTGCCGCCACACCTCGAACGGCTGGTCCCAGCTTTCGAGTCGGGGTCGGATATCGTGCTTGCCTTCAGTGACATGATGCGCTTCGAGCATGGCGGGGCTGATCACGGCAGCGTGCTCGGCACGTTGCGCCAGGAGCTCCTGCCAATCTCCACCCCCTTGGGCGACAGCGGCTTGCAGCGAGTCAGTGCGGACTTGCGCCGCATCTACCTGCTGCGGGCCGCCATTCCGCCAAGCGTCTGTCTGGTCACGCGCGACGCGGTCGGGCGCGCCGGCCTCTTTGACCCCAGACTGCCCTACGCCGAGGACCCCGATTTCCTCTGGCGCATTCTGGGCGTCGGCCGAGGGGCATGGTTGAATGAGATCACCGGGAGGAAGCGAGACCACGGCACCAACGCATCAGGGCCCGCGCGTGCCGAGTGGTCCGAGCGGCACATCCTGCGCATGGTCTCGCAGTTGCGGCGGTTCGGCACCGGTCACACCCCCGAGGAGATCGCGGCGCTTGACTATCACCTTGCCACCACGCTGCGAGAGACGGGTTTGATCGCCTCCGGCAAAGGATGGCCCGCATACCAGGCGTGGCGCGGCGAAGCTCGTGAATGGACGGGGCACCGGGCTCCGGTGCACGCGAGACATCTGCTCCGTATCGTGCGCCATCATGCGTTCCGCTTGTCGCGAGCGGACTGAGGAATCCAGATCTTCAGGGGCCTTCAGGGTGGCGTTGGGGCGGCCGTCCGCTTCTGACGCAACGCCGGGTCAAAGAACGTCCGGCCGACGTGTGCGAGCGCTGAGCGGCCGCGCTGCGAGGTGAGTGCCTGCCCAATCAGGCGCGCTGCCATCACAAACTCGCGCCCCGCAGCACGGAGTTGGCCGGTCCGTGCGTGGCGAGCTCCCTGCCATACCACCTTTGCCAAGTACGAATCCGCGACCGCCGCGACCATTCGGTCATGGGAGGCGAGCACCTCCGGCGCTGGAGGATGCCGTCGGTAGTGGTGGCAGAGGGTGATCGCCTGATGGGCGACTCGGGTCGAGGCCGACATGCTCTGGGCATGTCGGCGGTAGTCAACTGCATGCACAGGCGGGGTGATGATCGGGCCGATCGTCAAGAGGCGGACCCAGAGGTCCCAGTCCTCAGCGAGCGGCACGCCGACGGCAAATCCTCCGGCCGCTTCGAACGCCTCCCGTCGCATCAGCACCTGGCCGGGCGTGCTGAAGGGACAGGCCATCACGGCGGCGGCAATCCCGGTACTCAGGTCGCTCGGCCAGCGGATCGTCTCATCGATGGTCGCCCCCTCGAACAATCGCCGTCCGCCCCCTGCCGCAACAGCGGACGGAGACGCCTCCAGAGCGGCCCGTAACCCTGCCAACGCGGTCGGACCGAGATGGTCGTCATCGTCCAGGAAATGCAGGTAGGGCGTCGTGACGAACCGGGCTCCAAGGTTTCGGGCCGCTGATAGCCCCAGATTTCGGTCGCCCACGATCCGGATCACGCCCGACTGCGCCCACGCCATGGTCTGCGCTGTGAACGGCCGCGCCCCGTGATCATCGACCACGATGACCTGCGGCGGCGGATGTTGCGCCAGCGCGCTGGCGATCGCTTCCTCCGCGAGGTGCGGGCGATCATAGACCGGAATCACCACCGTGATGTCACTGGTCATCGGGTGTGCTCCACAATGGACTGAGGGAAGACTGGAGACACGGCCCGGGACTCGATCGGCCAGGCGCGGCGCGGCGCCGCGCGACGCACAGCAGCGTGCCGTGTGCGATGGTGCCGTTGGAGAAGCGGAGAGACCTCACGGCCATCGAAACCGGCAGATAGTGTGCCACAACGACTTACGGCCCCACCACCCCCACCATCCGCACCACCTCGAAGTCCCCGACCTTGACCTGCTTGAGGGTGTTGTTGACGGCATCGTTCCACCGGGCATCTGCCGTCCCCGAGAGGAAGAAATCGCTGCCGTTGTCGGCCACGATCATCCCGTACGTCTTGAGGGCCCGGAGGATCACCTGAACAGGGGGCGGAAAGCCCGAGATATCGTAACTCGCCTTGAGGCGGACCCGCATCCCCATCGGGGCACGGAGGGGGTCGGTGCTGCTGGAGGCCCAGTGCCGGGCCGGGGCGACGTAGGCACGCCGCGACCGGCTCACGGTGAAGCGGAGCGCGTGGCGGATCTCGCCCAACTCATACACCTCGTCGTAGCGCACCAGCCCGGGGAGGATCGGCAGCCCAGCGGCGTCGGCGGAGGTCCACCCCGCGGGCCGCAGGGTGCCGTTGGTGAGGTCGAAGATCGCCCCCGACCCAGCGGTCCAGGCGCCCGGCCCACCGTTCACGAAAAAGAGCTCATAGAGCGTGAACGCGTCCCGGGTGACCATCAGCAGATGCCGATCCCCACCAGGCTCGATCGGAGGATTGGCCGGGATCGGATAGGGGCCGACATCGCTCTCGCTGGCGTACTGAAAGCTCACGCTGCTCCGCGCGGTTGCGTCGGCCACAACCACATACGGGATGCCGAACGGACCGCCATTCCAATTGGCCCCGAAATCCGGGTGCAGGTTGCGACCCACCCCGATCGCCGCGAGGATCGCTCCCGAATTCGGGTCCACCTGCGCGGTGTCCACGGGCCGGTTCCAGAGATCCCCTGCAGGGAAGAGCCGCAGGCCATTGAATGACCCATTCACCCCGAGCTCGGGCCGCACCGTTGGCGGTGGTGGTGGCGGCGGCGGTGGTGGCGGTGGCGGTGGAGGCGGTGGCGGTGCTGCCGTCACGACCAGCGAGTCGAGCACCCGAAGTGGCGAGCCGATTGCGCCGGGGACGGTCACGGTGAGGGTGTCGACCCAGGTCCCGGGGCCAGGGAGGGTACCGCTTCGCTGCCAGCGGAGCACGCCACTGCCACTCCCTGCGGCACTGCCGAGCACGGTCCACGGGCGACGCGCCGTGACTGTCCAGTTGGTCGTCTCGTTGCCGGTGCCCGCAAGGGCGAACACGGCGGAATCATTCGGCGCCGCCGCGCCCGCCACGATGGTGACCTGCCGCGAGGCAGGCGTGATCGTCGCGCTGAGCGGAACCGGTAGCGCGGTAATGGTGACGGTGTCCATGACCATCCTGCTCACGCCTCCGGTGCCCACCTGGATGACGATCGTATCCACCCAGATCCCGGCCGAGAGCCCGCTGGTCTGTCGCGCCCACCGGAGCAATCCCGATCCGTTGCCGCCATTCCCCTCGACCACGGTGCGACTCGACCGGGCTACGGCACTCCAGGCCGCGGTGACGGCGCCATCCCCCGCCAGGACGATACTCACAGCCCCCGGTGCGGCAGCACCACCGGCCTGCACCGTGGTGCGCTGTCCGGTCGGAGAAATGGTCATCGTGAGCGGGACGACCGGCGGTGGCGGTGGCACAACGGGGGGCGGAACGACCGGCGGAGGCGGAACGATCGGCAGTGTCGTGCCGTCCGCTTCCCCCTCGGCGCACGACGCGGCGATGAGCACCCACCCCATCGCCGCCATCATCGCTCCCCGGGCCTTCCTCATGCGTCACTCCTTGACGGTCAATGCCGCCCAATTGCGCTTGCCCTTCCGGAGGAGAACCGCATGCCCTCCCAGCACATCCACCGCAGTGACGACCCGCGCGGCATCGACCACCACACCGTTGACCGAGAAGCCACCACTCTC
>JBBRGR010000081.1:0-7542 GCA_038223815.1 Gemmatimonadales bacterium | reverse complement strand
CTTGCAGAGGACGAGCCGCAGCGCGCGAACCAGATCCAGGTGGAGGTCGGCGAGCTGGCGCGTCAGATCGGCGACCGCGGCAACTACTTATGGATCGTGGCAACCGCGACCGCCGAGCTTCTCGCACAGGGACGCGACTGGGATGTCCACGCCGCTCGGATCGCGGAGGCGCTGGACTCAAGCGCGATCCCCATCGACCGTGTTCGCTTGGTCGCCTTCGGCAGCGGCATCCAGATCGCCCGCGGCGAGCGACTCGCCGAGCATGTCAGCGACGTCCTCGCGGAGACCGGTGACCTGGACGATCCCGAGGCGGAATCGATGGTCGCATGGGTGAGGGCCGACGTGGCATTCGCGTCAGGCGAGCTGGAGGCCGCGCATCGATTGTGGCTCGAGTCGGCTGACCTCCAGCCCCAGGACGTCCGAGGCATGGTCGCGGGAGCTCTTCGCACCGCCATCTGGGCCGGTCGCGGCGACTGGGTCCGGGACGACGCGGAACGCATCAGCCAGTTTCAGGGCAGCGGTAGGACGACCAAGGCGCTCAAGCGCTACGCCGAGGCGGCCGCCCACGCCGTGGATGGGCACCCGGACGAGGCGCTCGCAGCCTTCCGCGACGCGATCGCCCGACTCAGTGAGCTCGGATACGCCTTCGGGGCGGCCTGCGTGGTCATCGACGCGGCGATCCTCCTTCCGGGCCAAGCGGAGGTCCGCTCCTGGGCCGATGAGGTCCGCCCCCTGCTCGAGGAGCTGCGAGCGCGGCCGTACCTCGAGCGACTGGACGCGGCTCTCGCCGCCGCGCACCCAGTGCTGCCGCCTGCCCCGGCCCCCGAAGGCGTCGAGCGAAGCGCTCCACTTGCTTGAGGAGCAGCGCTCGGTGACTGACTGGCCGATGTTGCCTGTGAGGAATGCAGCAGACAGGGGGCGTCGCGGCTGCCTCGCCCACACCTGCCTGCCAGGTAACTTCGCCCACTGACCAGCCGATACCTGGGTGTCAAGCTGCCGACGCCCTCGGGGGAGTCCTGCGCCCTCGATCTCGCGCCAGGCGCAACCAAACGCGACTGAGGCGTGTCGGCCCACCCTCGCGGCATGCCGCCCACCCTCGCCCCTACCTCACAGGCGCATTTCGGATACTCAGTTGCGATTCTTGCCTGTGAGGCACGCGATGGCCACGCTCCAGGCGGTCTGCCTCTCCGACGCTTACCTGCTGGGCAGGATCGGCCAATGAGTGGCCGATATGTGCTTCCCAGGCACCCGCGGCGACCGCCCCGCGCTGGGAATCCCGCGCCCGCGATCCTCGCGCCGCGTCTCCTGTCGTCGCCGCCGGACACCACAAACCTTGCCTGATCTTGCGTCTTGCGCCGGCCCCGTGCGGTTTTCCTGAGGGGCACATTTCGGCAAATAACTAACCGGTCTTGCCCCTGAGGCGACGGGCGGCTACCCAACCTGCCGCCAGCCTCGTCGGCGCTTGCCTCTCGCGCAAATTCGGCCAATGAGTCTCCGGTATGTGCTCCTCAGGTAGCACGCCCGCTAAGCCACCCCTAACGGACCGATAAGACCCACCCCGCATCCTCGCTCCCATGCCGAACCGGAGCCGGGCGATTGACGAGGCGCTCCGAGCGTGGACAAGGCAGCGGACCGCCCTGGCCGACGAGCTGCTCACTGCGCGCCGGATCCTCGGCGCCACTCAACGGCAGGTTGCCGCGGTGGTCGGTGTCTCCGGCTCGGAGGTAAGCCGGCGCGAACGCGGGCGCCGCGTCAACATCGGTACGCGGAGCCTGGTGGAGCATGCGGCGGCGGTCGGCCTGCGAGTGTCGATCACCGCGCACCCGGTGGGCGGTGGTGTCCGCGACGCGGCCCAGCTCCGCTACCTGGCGCGCTTCCTGGACCGCGTCTCGGCCGACTTCGGACGCCAGCTCGAGGCCGCCGTCCCACTTCCCGGCGACCTGCGCGCCGTCGATGCGCTGCTCGTGGCGCCCGGTTGTCGCATTGCCGTGGAGGTCATAACCCGCCTCGGCGACATCCAGGCGCAGGTCCGCGCGGTGCAGTTGAAGGCTCGGGATATTGGCGCCACGCGGCTGGTGATCGTCGTCGCGGCCACCCGCGCCAACCGCCGTGCGCTCGACGACGCGCGGGCGGCCCTGGGGGCGGCCTTTGACCTCGACACGCGCCGCGTGATGTTCGCCCTCGCCGCAGGCCGACAGCCGGAGCGTGACGCCGTCGTGCTGGTCTGACCCGCCCTGGTTTACCTGAGGGGCGCATTTCGGACACTCATTGACCGATTCTGCCTCCCAGGTGCGCAACGCCCAACAAGGACCGCCCCTGCCTCGCCGGCGCTTACCCGTCAGGCAATTTTGGCCATTGATTCGCCCATACTGACCTCCCAGGCAAACGCACCCGCCAATGGACCCTCCACAGACCGTCCACAGCCCACCCACAAGATGTCCACACGCGTAGGACATGGCCCCAACATCTAGGGGCATACACCCGAAACTCCCACAAGATGTTGTGGTTTTGGCCTTGACCGGCTGTGAGACGCGTACTACACTGGACGTCCTTTCAAGCACGGGCGTGAGCGCACGCCAACCGACCGATTCCGACCCCGCACGCGACGCCAGCGCAACCCAAGCGCACCGCAGCGTCCGCCCGCCGTCGGAGCACCCAAGAGGAGGCCGGAAGCACCGCAGCTTCCGGAGGTTGAGGAACCGCACTCATCATGGCTCGCACTCTCGCGACCCCCACCAAGACCAACGGCACCAACGGCCACGCAACCGGGGCAACCGGCCACGGGGCCAACGCAACCGGAGCAACCGGAGCAACCGGAGCAACCGGCCACGCCACCAAGGCCCAGAAGAGCTCCGGCTACCGGCAGCTGCGCGAGGGTGAGAAGGCCACGTGGCCGGGTCTCACCATCGAGCGCCGCTTCACGCGGCCCGAGGTGCACCCGTACGACACCGTGGAGTGGGAGCAGCGCGAGGCGGCGATCACCAATGAGCACGGCAAGACCGTGTTCGAGCAGAAGGACCTCGACTTCCCCAAGAGCTGGTCTGCCCTGGCCACCAACGTCGTGGCCAGCAAGTACTTCCGCGGCCACATGAACACCCCCGAACGGGAGCGCTCCGTCCGGCAGATGCTCGACCGCGTCGCCAACACGATCACCGACTGGGGCATCAAGGATCGCTACTTCGCGACCGATGCCGACGCGGAGGCGTTCCGCGCCGAGCTGATCGACATCCTCCTCAAGCAGCGAGCCTCCTTCAACTCGCCGGTGTGGTTCAACGTGGGCATCGATGCCCATCCGCAGTGCAGCGCCTGCTTCATCAACTCGGTGGACGACACCATGGAGAGCATCCTGGGCCTGGCCAAGACGGAGGGCATGCTCTTCAAGTTCGGCTCCGGCGCCGGCTCCAACCTGTCGACCATTCGCAGCTCCAAGGAAACCCTGAGGGGCGGCGGCGAGGCCAGCGGCCCCGTGTCCTTCATGAAGGGCTTCGACGCCTTCGCCGGGGTCATCAAGTCCGGCGGCAAGACGCGCCGCGCGGCCAAGATGGTGATCCTCAACGTCGACCACCCCGACGTCGAGGAGTTCATCGACTGCAAGCTGGTCGAGGAGAAGAAGGCCTGGGCCCTGATCGATGCCGGGTACGACGGCAACTTCAACGGGGGCGCGGCGTACGCATCGGTCTTCTTCCAGAACTCCAACAATTCCGTCCGCGTGACCGATGAGTTCATGCGCGCCGTGGAAGAGGACGGGGACTGGACCACGCATGCCATCACCACCGGCGAGCCGGTGGAGACCACCAAGGCCCGCTACCTGCTCAACAAGATGGCGGAGGCGGCCTGGGTGTGCGGCGATCCCGGGATCCAGTACCACGACAACATCAACAACTGGCATACCAGCGCCAACACCGCGCCCATCAACGCATCGAACCCCTGCGTCACGGGTGACACGCTTGTCGCGACCGATGAGGGCTGGCGCCGCATCGACAGCCTGGTTGGCAAGAGCGCGAACATCATCGGCGCAGATGGCCAGCCGCATCCGGTCAATCGCATCTTCCCGACCGGCACCAAGCCCGTCTTCGAGCTGAAGACGAAGTCCGGCTACCGGGTGAAGATCACGGCAGACCACCTGGTCGCCACCCAGCGCGGCGACATCGCGGTCAAGGACTTGACGACCGACGATCGGATCTTTTTGAATGCGCCCGGCTTCGGCCGGACCGAGCTCTCTCCCCAGATGGCGGAGGCGATCGGTCTTGCCGTCGGCGACGGCTACGTCAGCCGGCAGACCATCAACGGCCGCGAGTTCCGCGCGGTCACCCTGACGATGCACGCCAATGAGGCGGGCGTCCTGGAGATGGTCGCCAGGGAAGTCAACCAGCAGAAGGCGATGCTGCGCGTCGTCGGATCCTCCGGCCGGCCGGACAACGTGCACTACTCGACGAGCGCGACAGGCTCGCGCCTCTCGTTCGCCTCACGCCCGGTCGTCGACCTCTTCCTCAAGTACGCGATCCTGGACGAGGGCGCGGCCGCCAAGCGCTTTACCGATGAGGCCTTCGGGCTCGACCGATGGAGCCAGGCCGCCCTGCTGCGGGGTCTCTTCACCGCCGATGGGACGGTCGCCAACAGCGGCATCAAGAGCCAGTACGTCGCTCTCGATTCCGCCTCTCTCGAGCTTCTGGTGCAGGTGCAGCGGATGCTGCTCGGCTTCGGCATCAAGGCGAAGCTCTACGAGAACCGCCGGGGCGGCAGGCTCACCTCGATGCTCCCGGATGGGAAGGGCGGATCGCAGGAGTACGCCGTCAAGGAGATGCACTCGCTGCGGATCAGCCGGGCTTCACGCGTCCGGTTCCAGAAGGAGATCGGCTTCTCACCCGAGAGCCCAAAGGCTGAGGCACTCGCCCGTCTCAACGCCACCGTCGGCACGTACAGCGATGAGTTGGTCGACGCCTTCGTCTCGGCAACGCCGCTCGGCGACGCCACGGTCTTCGATTTGACCGAAGGTGCCACCAGTCACTTCGTGGCAAATGGGCTGGTTGTCCACAATTGCAGCGAGTACATGTACCTGGACGATTCCGCCTGCAACCTCGCAAGCCTGAACCTGATGAAGTTCCTCAGGGACGACGGCGAGTTCGACACCGAGGCCTACAAGCACGCCGTGCGGATCGTGTTCACCGCGCAGGAGATCGTGGTCGACAACGCGAGCTACCCGACCCCCAAGATCGGGGAGAACAGCCGCGACTTCCGGCCCATCGGCCTGGGCTACGCCAACCTCGGCGCGCTGCTCATGAACCGTGGCCTGGCCTACGACAGCGAGGACGGTCGCGCCTACGCGGCGGGAGTCACCGCGCTCATGCAGAGCGAGGCAGCACTCCAGTCCGGGCGCATCGCCCGCGACCAGGGCGGCCCGTTCGCCGGCTACGGCGTCAACCGCGAGCCGTACCTGAAGGTCATGGGCCAGCACCGTGACGCGGCGTACCGGATGGATCGCAACCTGATCCCCACGGACCTGCTGGACAGCATCCTGACCGGCTGGGACGAGGTCGTGGCGCTCGGCGAAGAGCACGGCTTCCGCAACGGGCAGCTATCGGTCCTGGCGCCCACCGGGTGCCTGACCGGCGACAGTCTTGTCACCTCCGATCGCGGCGTGGTTCGGCTCCGCAGCCTGGGCAACCCTGACGGCCAGAAGTGGCAGGACCTCGAGATGAAGGTCGCCACCGATGACGGCCCGCAGCAGGCAACCAAGTTCTTCGTGAACGGCGCGGAGCCCGTCGTGACGATCAAGACGAAGCGCGGCTACCAGATCAAGGGCACGCCGACTCACCGCATCCGCGTCCTGGGCGCCGATGGCACCTGGCAGTGGCGCCGCTTCGCCGACCTGAGGCAGGACGATCGCGTCCCGCTGATGCTCGGCGGCATGGTCGGGGAGCCACGGGAAGTGCCGCTGCCGCCGCTTGCGGAGGCGTACTGGACCTCAGACCATCTCACCTTCGTTCCGCGGTACATGAACGCGGATCTGGCCGAGCTCATCGGCTACTTCATGGGTGACGGATCGCTTCATTCTCGCGGCCTGCGCTTCTGCGTCGCCGCGTCCGACACTGACGTCGCTGACCGACTGGTTGCACTTGGCAAGACCCTGTTCGGCCTCGAGGCTGCCCTCACGCCAAAGCAGGGCTACACCGAAGTCGCATTCCACTCGGTGCGACTGACCCTCTGGTGGGAGGCCTGCGGCTTCGCCAAGCGTGCGCCGAACGGCGATCACCGCGGCAAGGGCTACGAGGCCCATATTCCGGACGCAGTTCTCTTCACCAACGATCCGCCCTCCTATCGCGCCTTCATCCGTGGACTGTTCGAAGCCGATGGCAACACGAACTTCGGGTATGCCTACTGGGCGACCGTGTCCGAGCAGTTCAGTCATGACGTCCAGACGTTACTGCTTGCCCTTGGCTTCGTGACCACGCGAAAGACGGATCAGCCTGGTTGGGGCCACTTGGGCAAGAACCCCATCCACTACCTCCGCCTGCTCAACGCAAACACATCCGGCACCTTCCTGTCCGAGATCGGGTTCATCTCCGAGCGCAAGCGCGAAGCCCTTGCGAAGACCGTCTCGAACCATCCGCAGGCCGCGAAGCATGACCTGATCCCGATCGGACGCGTGACGCTCGACCGGGTCAACCCGCAGAACGACCGTCTGCGCCGGAATGCGCTCCTGTCCATGTCACGGACGGGACTCGTCTCGCGGAAAGTGGCCACGGCGCTGCTCGAGCGGTCCGCCGATCCGGAACTAGCCGAGAGCCTCGGCTATTTCTACGACAGCATCGCCAGCGCGGAGCTGGGCGACGAGCAGCTGACATACGACATCTCGGTGCCGTCGAACGTCACCTACGTGGCCAATGGCTTCGTAAGTCACAACACCATCGCGTTCATGATGGATTGCGACACCACCGGGGTCGAGCCGGACATCGCGCTGATCAAGTACAAGCGCCTCGTCGGGGGCGGCTACCTCAAGATCGTCAACCAGGGCGTCCTCAGCGCGCTGCGTAAGCTCGGCTACGACGCCAAGCAGGCGGAAGGCATCGTGACCTACATCGACGAGCACGAGACCATCGAGGGCGCGCCGCACCTCAAGGACGAGCACCTGGCGGTCTTCGACTGCGCCTTCAAGCCGGCCAACGGCAGCCGCAGCATCCACTACAACGGCCACCTCAAGATGATGGCCGCGGTCCAGCCGTTCATCAGTGGTGCCATCAGCAAGACCGTCAACATGCCGGAGGCGTCCACCGCGGAGGAGATCGCCAAGGTCTACGTCGACGGCTGGAAGCTGGGGCTCAAGGCGATCGCGGTCTACCGCGACAACTCCAAGCGCTCCCAGCCGCTGAACATGAAGAAGGAGGGCGGGACCGATGCGGTGTCGGCCGCCACCCCGGCGACCCAGACGGTCTACAAGCCCCTGCGCCGCCGCCTGCCGAATGAGCGGGCCGCCTTCACCCACAAGTTCGGCGTGGGTGGCCACGAGGGCTACCTGACCGTCGGCCTGTACGAGGACGGCAC
>JBBRGR010000080.1:0-7546 GCA_038223815.1 Gemmatimonadales bacterium | reverse complement strand
GATCCCCTGCTCGACGACCCGAAGCGCCTCGTGATTGAACTCGCCCCCGTGAAGGCGCTCAAGGCGCCGGTCACCCTTGCCGAGATCAAGGCCGTGCCGGCGCTCGCCGATCTGGCGCTGGTGCGGCAGAGCCGGCTGAGTTGCATGGTGGTGAGTCGGGAGCATCGGAGCATCCTGAGGGCGCTGGGCGTGAAGTAGGGATGATGGTTCTCTGTCATCCCGAGCACCGCGAGGGATCCTCGTGGCCCCGCATGGGCCGGGCGCTGATCCATCATCCATCATCCATCATCGATCATCCTCCGTCCTCCCCCGAACATCCCCCGAACATCCCCCGAAAACCATGTTATCTTTCCCAGATGCCCCCTTTCGAGGTCCGCGCCCCCTTCGAGCCCGCCGGTGATCAACCGCGCGCCATCGCCGAGCTGACGGCGGGGCTGGTCCGTGGGGACAAGTATCAGACCCTGCTCGGCGTGACCGGCAGCGGCAAGACGATGACGCTGGCGCACACCATCGCGGCGTACGGCAAGCCGACGCTGATCCTCTCGCACAACAAGACGCTCGCGGCGCAGTTGTATGGCGAGATGAAGCAATTCCTCCCCGCGAATGCGGTGGAGTACTTCGTCTCGTACTACGACTACTACCAGCCCGAGGCGTACGTCCCCTCGACCGACGTCTACATCGAGAAGGACGCCTCGATCAACCAGGACCTCGAGGCGCTCCGACTCCGCGCGACCTCGTCGCTCATGGAGCGCGAGGACGTGGTGATCGTCTCGACCGTCTCGGCCATCTACGGCCTCGGCGACCCGGCGGCGTACCGGGCCTTGATGGTGAGCATCGGGGTGGGCGAGGAGCGCGGCCGCGATGCGATTCTCACCGACCTGGTCGGCATCCAGTACCAGCGCAACGACGCGTCGTTTGAACCCGGGACGTTTCGCGTGCGCGGCGATACCGTCGAGATCTTCCCGGCTTACGACGAGCAGGCGGTGCGGATCGAACTGTGGGGCGATCAGGTCGAGAAGATCACCCGCTTTCACCCGGTGTCGGGGAACGCGATCGCGCAGCTCGAGCGCTGTGCCATCTATCCGGCCAAGCATTTCGTCACCCAGCGTCCCACCGTCGAGAAGGCGGTCGGCCTGATCCGGCAGGAGCTCCAGGCGCGTCTCCTCGAGCTGCGCTCGGCTGGCAAGCTGCTGGAAGCCCAGCGACTCGAGTCGCGCACGACCTTCGATATCGAGATGCTCCTCGAGGTCGGCACCTGCGCCGGGATCGAGAACTACTCGCGCCAGCTCTCGGGTCGCGCCTCCGGCGAGCGTCCAGCCTGCCTCTTCGACTACTTCCCGGCGGACTTCCTGGTGGTGGTCGACGAGTCGCACGTCTCGCTGTCGCAGATCAACGGGATGTTCAACGGCGATCGCGCCCGGAAGACCACCCTGGTGGAGTACGGCTTCCGCCTCCCGTCGGCGCTCGACAATCGCCCGTTGATGTTCACCGAGTTTCTGGCGCTTTCGCCGCAATTGATCAACGTCTCCGCCACACCCGGCGACCTTGAACTGCAGATGAGCGGCGGCGTGATCGTCGAGCAGATCATCCGGCCGACCGGCCTGATCGACCCCGAGATCGACATCCGCCCGGTGCGCGGCCAGGTAGACGACCTTCTCGGCGAAATCCGCAAGCGCGAGGCCGCCGGCGAACGTGTGCTCGTGACCACGCTCACCAAGCGCATGTCGGAGGACCTCGCGGACTACCTGCAGCAGGCCGGCGTGCGCGTGCGCTACCTGCACTCCGACATCGACGCGATCGAGCGGGTCGAGATCCTTCGCGGACTCCGCCTGGGCGAGTTCGATGTGGTCATCGGGATCAACCTGCTGCGTGAAGGGCTCGACCTTCCCGAGGTGTCGCTGGTGGCGATCCTCGATGCCGACCAGGAGGGCTTCCTCCGCTCGGAGCGCTCGCTGATCCAGACCTGTGGCCGTGCGGCGCGCAACGTGAACGGCCGCGCGATTCTCTACGCCGACCGGATCACCGGCTCGATGGAGCGCGCCCTCGCGGAGATGAGCCGCCGCCGCGAGATCCAGCGCGCGCACAATCTCGAGCACAACATCACGCCGATGGGGATCGTGAAGTCGCTCGACGAAGTCCGCCTCTCGACCCACGTCGCGGACCAGCGCAATGAGCGCACCGATCGCGCCGACACCCGCGCGGCGCGCAAGAGTGCCCCTGCGGCGCCGCTTGACCTGCATGATCCGGCTCAACGGGCCGTGGCCATTGCGGCGCTCGAGCAGCAGATGCGGCAAGCCGCCGCGAACCTCGAGTTCGAGCTCGCGGCAATGTTGCGCGATCAACTCAATGACTTGCGTGCCGCCTCGGCGCCCGATGTGAAGCGTCCGGGACCGCGGGGCGGGCGGCGATGACCGCGCGGGTGCTTGACCTTGCTGGCGTCGACGCGGCAGGCCGCGACCTGGGAGCCTCGCTTCCTTCCGGCAGTGTGGTCTGGCTGGCAGGTGAACTGGGGGCGGGGAAGACCACACTCACGCGCGCCATGCTGGTCGGGCGCGGCGTCACCACCCCCGGTGCCTCGCCCACGTATGCGCTGGTCCACCATCATGAAGGCCCGCGAGGCAGTGTCTATCATCTCGACTGTTTCCGGCTGCGCCGCCCCGACGAGGCCGCCGACCTCGACTGGGAGACACTCGCCACGGCTGACCTGCTCCTGATCGAGTGGCCCGAGCGTGCCGGCCCCTGGGCGCCGCCGCCGACGCACCACATCCGGCTCGGCCACCACGGCGAGATGACGCGCACGATGGAGATCGCATGATCACCCTCGCCCTCGATACGGCGACGGATCGTTGCAGCGTCGCGGCCACCGATGGCACGCGCATCGTGGAGCAGGCCCTCGACGGCGCGCGGCAGCATGCGCGCGCGGTCCTCGGCATGGCCGACGCGCTGCTCGCGGAGCTCGGCGCCGCTCCCCGCGATGTCCAGCGCATGCTCACCGCCGATGGTCCCGGCTCCTTTACGGGGCTCCGCGTGGCCGCCGCGGTGGCGAAGGGGTTGGCGTGGGCCGGACGAGTCGAGTGGCACACCGCCCCGTCCCTTCTGGTGCGCGCTGCTGGCCATGTACCGCCAGGGGGTGGGATCGTGCTGGCCCTGAGTGACGCGTTGCGCGGAGATCTCTACGCCGGATGCTGGCGCTTCGATGCCCAGGGCGTCACCCCGGTCGGCGATCCCCCGGCGGCGCGGTCGCCTGTGACGCTCGCGGATTTCGGGGCAGTGGATGTGGTCGTGGGGTCGGTCCCCGAGGCGCTGCGCGAGGCGGTGGCGGCGGCCACGGCGCGTGCGGTCGTGACCGGTCCCGAGGCGTTGCCGTCGGCACGGCACCTCCTCGCTCTGGATGGCCTGACTGGTGGAGCGGTGCGCGTGGACGATGCGGCGGCGTGGGAGCCAGCGTATGGCCGGCCGGCCGAGGCACAGGTGGTCTGGGAGCGGAAGCATGGACGGCCCCTGCCGTCTTCGTCCAGCAGCGCGCGCTGACATCCCCGCCATCGCGCGGATCGAACTGGCCGCCTTCTCCGATGCCTGGACCGAGGCGCAGCTGCAGGCCACCCTCGGTGACACGGGTGCGCTTGGGCTGGTCGCGCAGGAACAGGACGACATCCTCGTCGGCCATCTGATCGGGCGCATCCTGGTGGACGAGGGCGAAATCCTCACGCTGGCGGTCCTGCCGGCGCGGCGTCGCCGGGGCATCGCGGCGCAGTTGCTCCGGAGTGCCCTGGTCGCCATGGCCGCGCGTGGGGTCGGCCGGGTCTGGTTGGAGGTGCGCGCATCCAACACGGCCGCCCAGGCGCTCTATGCGGCGCATGGCTTCGTCCCGGCGGGGCGTCGGCGGGGCTATTATCGTGATCCGGTGGAAGACGCCCTCGTGCTGAGGCGGGACCTTTCGCACGACGCGTTGTTGAGTGCCTTCGAGCAGTAGTGTGTGACCTTGACCCAACGGCCGCGTGCTATCCTGTGGCTGTCCACTGCAGTGCCTCCCTTTCCGTCTGACGCTGGAGCGAGGAATGAGCAAGAGTCTGAACAAGGTGATCCTGATTGGGAATCTGGGCGCAGAGCCCGAAGTGCGGTCCACCACGGGCGGCGGTCGGGTCGCCACCCTCTCGCTGGCCACGGGCCGGCAGTGGAAGGATGCCAGCGGGCAGAAGCAGGAAAAGACCGCCTGGCACCGCCTGATTGCCTGGAACAGCAAGAACGGGCAGCAGCTCGCCGATATCTGCGAGCGCTATTGCAAGAAGGGCGACAAGCTGTACATCGAGGGCGAGATCGACTATCGCTCCTGGGACGACAAGGACGGCACCAAGCGCTACACCACCGAGATCACTGTCCGCGAGCTGATCATGCTCTCCGGAAAGGGTGAGGGCGAGAGTGGCGGGAGCGGCGGGGGCGGGAGCTGGAGTGGTCGCAGCTCTGCGGCGGCGGCCCCGGCCAAGGGAGGAGCGGCCAAGAAGGACGACTCCTTCGATGAGGTGCCGGAGGCGCTGGACGCCGAGGATGATGATCTGCCGTTCTAGATGCTTGTATCTGGGTGTGTCGTTTTTGGGCCATTTCGAATCGGCTTCAATGGTTTGTGTTACAGTGGAGGGCGGGCGTCGACCAATGGTTGACGCCTGTCGTTTTTCACTGCTATTATTGCGTGGTAAACTCTCTAGCCGACACTCGTCGGTAAATCTCGGTGCAAGGATTGAGTGATGAACACGCGTAAGCTTACCCTCAGCGGCTACACAGTAAGTTAGACTTTCTCGCCCGAAGGAGGGGACATGAGGAAGTCACAGTTCACCGAAACCCAGATCGTCGCCGTGTTGCAGGAAGCTGAGGCTGGAATGCCGGTGGCCGAGCTGCTTCGAAAGCATGGGATCAGTCGCCCGACCTACTTCGCGTGGAAGTCGAAGTACGGTGGGACCTCGGTGCCAGAGCTGCGCCGCCTGAAAGAACTCGAACAGGAGAACGCGCGGCTCAAGCGGAGGTACGCGGAACTGGCCCTCGAGAACGCCGCAATCAAGGATGTACTGCACCGACAACTGTAGGGCCGTCTGCGCGACGGGTCGTCGCGGCGATGCTGGTGCAGGAGCACACCCTGTCGGTGGTGTGAGCAGCACGGTGTTGTGCTCCACCACATCCAGCCGGGCAAGCCGAATCAGAATGCTTTCATCGAACGCTTCAACACGACCTACCGAAACGCAGTCCTCGATGCCTGGGTCTTCACGTCGCTGGCGGAGGTGCGGCAGGTGACCGAAGACTGGCTGGAGCTCTACAACACCGCGCGGCCCCATCGCAGTCTCGGCCGAGTGCCGCCGCGGACCTTTTTGCCGAGATCGGAAGCGGCCCGACAGTCTAGCGTAGAACTGTATCCTTGACGGGTAAGCTTACGCAGCGACCAATGCCGAACGACTACGCTTTTCGCCACACTCCCCCTCATTCCACCCCGCCACCCCCCGACCCCCACTCCCGTTTGGGCCGCCAACGGACGATACTCCTTCCATCTCCTTGCCCACGAACCGTTTGGCACAATTCGTGGTGCAGAGGATTGCTTCATCCCGTCCCACGCGGAGGACTTCATGCGGTCACAGCTCGCCCTGTTGCTCCTGATCAGCGCCACCCCACTCGCGGCCCAGGAGCCGCTGGCCTTCCTGCGGAAGAACAGCGCCCCGGAGGATGAGGCGCTCATTCTCTACAAGGAGCAGCCGTACCGCCCCATTCGCCCCGACGAGGCCCGCGGTGCCGGTTTCCTCACCGAGGGGCGGGTCTTCCCGTTCGGACGCGTCCTGGGGCCGGTGAGCCCCGCACAGGTCCGCTCCACGTCCACCGCAGGGATCGCCATGACGGGGACCGTCATCGGGATCCGGCCGCCGGAGGGCGCCGCCTATTCGGTCGGCGACACCGTCGTCCTCGCGGTGGTGAGCCAGGGCCCCAAGGGATGGGGCCAGATCGTGGTGCCGAGCGGGTTGGCGAAGGTGACCAGCGTGGGCGAACGGCAGACCTTGGCCACCGTGATCGCCACCTACGGGGCGGTTCGTGACGGGCAGGTGACCCTCGCCCTCGAGCCGGTCAACGACCCCGGCCGGGTACAGCCAGTCAAGGCGACTGGGCCTGCGGGGAGCATCATCGTGGGACAGGCGCCGCGGGAGCTGCAGCAGCCCAACGGGATCCTGTTCACCGATCTCGGGCGCGAGTCCGGGGTGCGTCCCGGCGACTTCGTCGAAATCCGCCGCCGCCCCGCCCGCCGCATGAATGCCAGTGACACCATCGAGGAGGTCCTGGCCACCGGGCAGATCCTCCGCGTCAATGATCGCAGCAGCACCGTCAAGCTGCTCCGGATCGTCGCCCCCGGGATCGAGCCCGGTACCCCCGTTGTGCGGGTCGCCACCCTCCCGAACTGAGCCGTGGCGCCACGCCACGGCTATCTTTCCCCGTCAATTCTTCCCACCCACACGGCGGGCGCACTCTGCGCCCGCCGCGGAGGCGTTTCATGAGCGGTTCAGTCCTGATCACCGGCGGCGCGGGCTTCATCGGGTCGCACATTGCCGAAGCGTATCTCGCGGACGGCTGGTCCGTCACCTGCCTCGATGACCTCTCGCGTGGCAAGCGGGAACAGGTGCCTGCCGCTGCCCATTTCGTGCAGGCCGACGTGCGATCCCCGGAGGCCTTCCAGGCCGTCGCCGATGGGAAGTTCGACGTGGTCATCCACCAGGCGGCGCAGATCGATGTGCGCGTCTCGGTGCATGAACCCGCGCTCGATGCGTCGATCAATCTGGTCGGCTTTGCCAACATCCTGGCGGGCGTGGCGGCGGGGAAGGTGAAACGGGTGGTCTTCGCATCGAGCGGCGGCGTCGTGTACGGCGATCCCTCGGTGATCCCGACCCCGGAACCGACCGCCAACCTCCCGATCTCGCCCTACGGCGTGAGCAAGCTCGCCGGCGAGCATTACCTCCGCGTGCTCGGCGAGTTGCATGGTTTCGAGGGTGTCGCGCTCCGCTACGCCAACGTCTACGGGCCCCGTCAGGATCCGAAGTCGGAAGCGGGCGTGGTGTCGATCTTTGTCTCACGGCTCCTGGCGAATCAGCCGCTCACCATTTTCGGCGACGGCACGCAGACCCGGGACTACGTCTTCGTGCGCGATGTCGCGCGCGCCAATCTGCTCGCGGGCACGGCGGTTGTGTCGCGCGGGGACCGGCTCGACGTCCCCGCCTTCAACATTGCCACCGGTCGGGAGACCTCCGTGAATGACCTCGCGCAATTCGTCGGCGACGCCCTCGGCGTGACGCCAGTCATCGAATATGTCGAGCCCAGGCTCGGGGAACTGGCGCGTTCCTGCCTCGAGGTGTCGAAGGCCGAGCGCGAGTTGGGATGGACGCCGGCCGTGCCCTTCCATGATGGCATGAAGGCGCTTGCTGGGTGGTTCGAAGGGACGGTTCGCTGTTGGAGGAGCTGATGGCGCCGCTCGGCCTCCTCGATCTGGTGGAGGTGCTCCTCGAGTGCCTCCTTGGTCTCCCAC
>JBBRGR010000079.1:0-7554 GCA_038223815.1 Gemmatimonadales bacterium | reverse complement strand
CAGCCGTGGCGGCGCGGACGACTGGTTTCCGGTGACGTATCAGGCCGATCTGCAACGCTGGGCGACCGCACTCGCTCTGTTGCAGGGCGGCGCCGACGGCGTCTCCAGCAGGAAGTACCGACGGTCCGCATCGGTGAACTCGCCGCCGCATGCCGCGCTGTTGCGCGCCCGAAATTCCAGACCATCTC
Source organism: Gemmatimonadales bacterium (assembly GCA_038223815.1). Classification (GTDB taxonomy): domain Bacteria; phylum Gemmatimonadota; class Gemmatimonadetes; order Gemmatimonadales; family GWC2-71-9; genus Palsa-1233. Next base: position 7,366 of record JBBRGR010000079.1, on the reverse strand, counting down.
CGCTGGCTCGAGGGCGCGTGGACACCGCTCGGGCCAGGGTCAGGTAGGCACCGATCGGTGGTGCCGGGTGCGAGTGGCCGACATCGTAGGTCTCCCTGGCAAGACAACAACGACATACCGCACTCGCACGCCACCATTCATCACGACGAGCGGTGGCAGCGCGTCCAGGTCGATCAATTTGCCATGCGCGATCACGTCGGCCCCGCGCGGCGCAGCCCCATCGACCTGGGTGATCAGTGGACCGCGAAGGGCGCACAGCGACAGCAGGGGTCCTGTTCCTCAACCCTCTCAGCCGATCTGGCCGTCCCGATCCCGCTCCTCGACGGACTCGGTGTGCACCTTGCGATCGTGCAATTGGCTCTGTTGGATCAGGTCCCGGAAGAGGCCCATCATCATCTCCTACCGGGCGTTCGCCGCGGTGGTTCGGCTCAGGATGTTCCAGACGGACATGATCCCGCCGTGGGGGAATGCCGCTGGCTGCCAAGAGTGCATCCCGCGGCAACTCGGTGCCAGGCCGTGGCGGAGTTGAGGGGTACGGGGGCGCGCAGCGTGAGGCGCATCTCCCCTGACCGCGGCTGGCGCTACCTTCATTCATGGACTCCCGCACTCCCCTCGAACGCCTTCCGGCGGAGATCCTCCATCCACCGGAAGCCCTGGCGCGCGCTGCATCGCCGACCGCACCTGATGGGGCGGATGCGTAGTCCTGTGCGGCGTCGCCGTCCTCGACGCACCGTCTTCTGCCTGGGGGCGCCATGATCGATCTCGTCGATGCCAATGTGGTCGTGACCGGCGGCGCGGGCTTCCTCGGCTCGTACGTGGTCGCGTCGTTGCAGGCGCGTGGCTGTCGTCGGATTGTCGTGCCGAGATCTTCGAGCTGCGACCTCCGCACCGCGTCGGCCATTGAGCGCCTCATCGATGCGTCCCAGCCCGACGTCATCATCCATCTTGCCGCAGTCGTCGGTGGCATCGGGGCGAATCGCGCCAACCCGGGCCGGTTCTTCTATGACAATGCGATCATGGGCATCCAGCTGCTTGAAATCGCACGGCAGCGTGGCGTGGGCAAGGTGGTCGCCGTCGGCACGATCTGCGCGTACCCCAAGCATGCGACGATCCCGTTCACGGAAGCCGACCTCTGGGATGGCTATCCGGAGGAAACGAATGCCCCATATGGACTCGCCAAGAAGCTGATGCTGGTGCAGGCGCAGGCGTATCGGGCGCAGTATGGTTTCAATGCGATCTACCTCCTTCCCGTGAACCTGTATGGTCCGGGCGACAATTTCGATCCCGACAGCAGTCACGTGATTCCCGCCCTGATTCGCAAGTGCCTCGAGGCGTCTGAGCAGGGTGAGCAGGAAGTGGTGCTGTGGGGCGACGGATCACCAACCCGCGAGTTCCTGTTCGCTGCGGACGCCGCTGAGGCCATCGTGCGGGCGACCGAGCGGTATGACGGCGGCGAGCCGGTCAACATCGGCAGCGGTCACGAGATCTCGATTCGCGACCTGGCCGTGATCATCGCCGAGGAAGTCGGTTTCGACGGTCGGATCCTCTGGGACACCACGAAGCCGAATGGTCAACCGCGGCGCTGCCTCGATGTCACCCGTGCACGCGAGTATTTCGGATTCGAGGCAACCACTCCGTTCCGGGAGGGACTGCGGGCGACTGTCGCATGGTACCGGGCGCACCGTACGACGACCGCGTGAGAGTCCTCGTGATCTCGGCGGCGTTTCCGCCCATGCAGGTGGGGGGCGCGGACTATGCACTCCGCGTGTGCCAGCACCTCGTCGGCCGCGGTGTGGACGTCCATGTCCTCACCACGCGCCGCGCTGGGCTGGTGACCGATCCCCTCCTCGCCATGCGCCCGATCATGCGATCGTGGGGTTGGCGGGAACTCCCCAGGCTGCTCCGCTGCGCGCGCGAGGTGCGTCCCGATGTCATCGACATTCACTTCCTCGGGCTGTGGTACCACAACCATCCGATGATCACCTTCGCGGCGACCTGCCTCAGGGCATTGCTGCCCGGTACCCGGATCGTGACCCATCTCGAGGCGCCGACCCCCGTGCATGCCGCGAGGTGGTCGCTCGCCGTCCGGGCCGGGCGAAAACTCGTGCTCCACTGGTCCGGACGGGATCGATCGGACTGGGGGTACGGCACACTCCTGCGGGACAGTGACCGCGTCGTCGTGCTGAGCGACAGCCATCGCGTGATGCTCGAGGAGGCGCTTCCGGGTGTCAGCGCGAAGTGCGTCTTGATTCCGCCGGCACCGCTGATGCGGATGACCTCGATGGCCCACGCCGAGGCGCGGGCGGCTGGTCGACGACAGCTCGGCGCCAGCGAGGATGCCTGCCTGCTGGTGTACTTCGGATATGTCTACCCACAGCGAGGCATGCGCACCTTGATCGACGCACTGGCGATGCTCGCCCCGAACTGGCCAGCACTGCGCCTGGTGGTGATCGGCGCCGGCCTGGATGGCGCGGCGGGTGGTGCATACTACGAAGCAATGCGGGACCACGCGGCATCGCTCGGCCTCAGCGACCGGATCCACTGGACCGGCTACTATCACGCCGAGAGCGAGGATGCCTCGCGCTACCTTCACGCCGCCGACACCTGCGTCCTCCCATTCGAGGCGGGGGTATTTCTCAACAACAGCTCGTTTGCGGCCGCCGCGGCACACGGCCTGCCGATCATCAGCACGCGGGCGGAAGTCGTGGAATCGGCCTTTCGTGACGGCGACAACGTGATCCTCTGCCCGCCGCGTGATGCTGCCGCCATTGCGACGGCCATTCGCACGGTGGCCCACGATGGTGCGTTGCGCGACCGACTCCGGACCGGCGCGCTGGCTGCCGCGCGTGACTGGTTCGACTGGGACACGACGATCGACCGTACCATGGAGGCGTTCGGGAACACCGGCACCGGCGTCCCGCAGTGCGCGGTGCCGCACGCGTCCACAGACGGGGACGGAGCGATTGCGGGCGGGGGTGAGGGGTAAGGGGCGAAGGGGGACGCGACGTCGGACCGCGGCGTCAGGGAGTCCGGCGCCGCGGATTGACATCCGCAGCTGGAGTTATCTTTGCGCATGGCATCCCTCACTCGCCTCGAACACCTCCCGGTTGAGATCCTCGATCCGCCGGAAGCCTTGGCGCGCGCCGCCGCGCGCCGCATCGCCGATCTGATCCGGAGCCGTGCCGCGCGAGGCGAGCGGACCGTGCTTGGCCTCGCTACCGGCTCCACCCCCGTCGGTGTCTACGCGGAGCTGGTGCGGCTGCACCGGGAGGAGGGGCTCTCGTTCGCGACGGTCGACACCTTCAACCTCGACGAGTACTGGCCGATGACGCCGGACTCGCTCCACTCCTACCACCGCTTCATGCGCGAACATCTCTTCGACCTGGTCGATCTCGACCCGGCGAAGTGCCATGTGCCGCCAGGGTCGGTGGCGCGCGAGGACGTGGAATCGGTGTGTGCCGCGTACGAGCAGCAGATCCGGGACGCGGGCGGGATCGACCTTCAGCTGCTTGGCATCGGCAAGACGGGGCACATCGGCTTCAACGAGCCGGGCTCGGGCGATGATTCGCGCACCCGGCTCGTCACGCTCGACGCCGTGACCCGGCGCGATGCCGCCGCCGACTTCTTCGGCGAACGCAACGTCCCGCGCCAGGCAATCACCATGGGCGTCGCCACGATCCTCGAGGCACGGGAGATCCTCCTCCTCGCCACCGGCGAGCACAAGTCGGGGATCCTCCGCCGCGCAATTGAAGGTGAGGTCGATCATCACGTGGCGGCAACCTTCCTGCAGCAACACCCGAACACCATCGTCTATTGCGACGCTGCGGCCTCGGCCGATCTGACCCGCGTCGCGACACCGTGGCTGCTCGACGAGGTCGAATGGACGCCCGAGGTCGAGCTGCGCGCCGTCACCTGGCTCTCGCAGACGGCGGGCAAGGCGATCCTCAAGCTCACCGAGACCGACTACGCCGAGCATCACTTGTCGCCGCTGGTGGCACGGCACGGCGAGGCCGGCGCGGTGAATGGCGAGGCCTTCAACGCGCTGGGCGCCAAGATTCGCGGCCGCTCGAAGCTGCCGAAAGGAAAGACGATCATCTGCTTCTCGCCGCACCCCGATGATGACGTCATTTCGGCGGGCGGCATCCTGCGCAAGCTGATCCTCAACGAGAACAGGATTCTGGTGGCGTACATGACCAGCGGCAACATCGCGGTCTTCGATCATGACGCGCTCCGCTATGTCGAGGTGATCGAACGGCTCGCCAGTGACGCGCACCTTGGGCGGCGCGCCGTCGATTCGCTCGCGGCCCGCGTTCGGGCGTCGCTCGACGCCAAGGCACCCGGCGACATCGACTCGGCCGAGGTGCAGGACCTGAAGCGGGTAATCCGTGAAGGCGAGGCGGTCAGCGGCATCGAGACGCTCGGTCTCTCGCGCGAGAATGCGCGCTTCCTCAACCTGCCGTTCTATCAGACGGGCAAGGTCAAGAAGGATCCGATCGGCCCGCGTGACGTGGCGATCATCCGCGCGCTGCTCGAAGAGATTGCTCCCGACTTGGTGCTCGTCGCGGGCGACCTCTCCGATCCGCACGGCACGCACCGCCTCTGCAAGGATGCGATCGAATTGGCGCTTGACGAGGTCTCGCCCCTCGGCATCACGCCGGAGGTCTGGCTCTACCGCGGCGCCTGGCAGGAATGGCCGGTCACCGAGGCGACCTGGCTGGTGCCACTGGCGCAGGAAGAGTTGAAGCTCAAGATCCAGGCGATCTTCAAGCACCAGTCACAGAAGGACTCGGCGCCGTTCCCCGGTCAGGATGACCGCGAGTTCTGGCAGCGCGTCGAGTCGCGCAACAAGGGCACCGCCGACTTGCTCAACCGGCTCGGGCTCGCCGAGTACTTCGCGATGGAAGCCTATGTGGTTGGGTGAACGGTGAACGGGAGATCCCGTCCAGCCGCGCCTGTCCGGGCCCCGCTGACCCGACGCCAACTGCTGCTCCGCACCAGCGGGGCCGTCATGGCCACCGGCCTTGGCGCGCTCGGCTACGCGGTCGGGTGGGAGCCCGAGTGGCTCGAGGTCGTCCACCGCGACCTCCCGATCCGCGGTCTCCCGGCCGCGCTCGATGGCAGGTCGCTGGTGCAGCTCAGCGACCTGCACATCGGTCCGCGCGTCGACAGCCGCTACATCGCCGAGACCTTCGCGCGGGTCGCCGCCCTGCAACCCGACATCGTGGTGATGACCGGGGATTGGGTCACCTATCGCGGTCCGGCGCAACTCGAAGAACTCTCTCGCCTGCTCGAGCGTTTCCCGCGCGGGCGCCTCGGGAGTCTCGGCATTCTTGGCAACCACGACTATGGCTTCAAGTGGCGCATGCCCGAGGTGGCCGATCAGATCGCGACGCGCCTTGACGCGGCCGGCGTCCGTGTGCTGCGGAACGAGGCGATCGACGTCGCCGGGCTCACCGTCGTTGGACTCGAAGATCTCTGGGGGCCCAACTTCACCCCGTCGCCCGAACTGCTCGCGCCGAGCGACAGCGCGCGGCTGGTGTTGTGTCACAATCCCGACGCGGCCGACCTGCCCATCTGGGAGGGGTATCAGGGGTGGATCCTCGCGGGCCACACGCACGGCGGCCAGTGCAAGCCGCCCTTTCTGCCGCCACCGATCCTGCCGGTCGACAACCCGCGCTACACCGCCGGGGAGATCGCGGTCGCGGGTGCACGACGGCTCTACATCAGCCGTGGCGTCGGGTACCTGATCCGGGCGCGATTCAATGTGCGGCCCGAGGTCACCCACTTCCGGTTGACACGAGCGTCGGGTTGAGGCCGTATGGTCACCGGCGATCAGCGATCGGCGACCAGGGAACGAGCCATGTCGGATGACGAAATTCCCATGCCGGAGCCCAGCGGCGTGCTCACGCCGCCGGGACGTGCTTCCGCGGTGAGCCGTGCGCTGTCGTAGACCACGCCGTCCTCGACGTCACGCGGGGTCACGCCCGGTCCGCACCGGTCACGAGGAGCAGCAACGCCAGCGTGATGGTGCGCGTCATCCGCCGCTCGCGCCTGCCCGGGCAACGGTGCGCTGCGTGCGACGACCCCCGTTCGCCATTCTCACCCGCGCCGTGTCGAGATCAGCCCGTGCCGAGACCGCCCAGCTCACGGTTGGTTCGGCGTGCTGCAACACGATCGCCAGCCCGGCCTCCCCTTCGACAATCGCCTCGGCGGGGCGGCCTTGACGCAACAGGGCGCGCGCCAGCTTCACCCGCGCGATTCCGGTGTTGAGGTGCGCCGCCCCCTGCCCGGTGAGAAAGTGCGCGAGCGCGCTGCGGTAGAGCGATTCGGCACCACGGTAGTCCTTCCGGCTCATCGCGACCGAACCGAGGTTGGACCAGGCGATCCCCGGCAGCCAATGCCGCTCACCATGCACGCTGCGATAGATCGCGAGCATGCGCCGGAAGCGTGCCTCGGCCTCGTCGAGTCGTCCGGCGCGGAGGGCCACAGTGCCGAGCTCGTTGAGCGCAGACGCGACACGCGGATGCACCGGACCATGAATCCGCTCCTGGATCGCGAGCGCCTGTTCGAGCACCTGGGTGGCCTCCGCCTCCTTGCCCTGCGGGACCAGCGCGCGGCCGAGCATGGTATAGGCGGACGCGGTGGCGTAGTGCTCACGCCCATACCACGGCTCCACGATGGCCAGCGCCTCGCGGTAGCGCGTCTCTGCTCCCGGGTAGTCACCGCGCTGGAAGCGGATCGCTCCAAGGTTGATGAGGATGTCCCCGACCAGCGGATGGTTCGGCCCCCGCATCTGCTCGTAGATCGGGAGGGCCAGGTGGTTGAGCGAGTCAGCCTCGTCGTAATGGCCCGCATCGAAGTGCGTGTTCGCCAGCAGTACCAGCGCCACGGCCTCGGCGAGGGTGTCGCCCTGGATGCGCCGCGCCTGCAGCACCGTGTCGAGCACGGCGAGCGCCGAGTCATGCGCGCTGCGTGCGCCGAGGATCTGACCGAGCGCCTCGCGTGCGTCGGTCGCGACCACGTCCGCCCTGGATTGCCGGGCCACCGTCAATCCCTCGCGCGCGAACTGCTCGGCGGCGCCGTACTCGGCCTGATCGATGCGGAGCAGCGCGAGTGCGACGAGTCGTCGGGCTGCATCAGGATGCTCTGCTCCCGTGAGGGCGCGCTGCCGCGCCAGTGCGTCCTGCAGCAACGTATCGGCGCGATCGAAGTCCCCCACCTGCTGGGTGATCCCGCCGAGGGTGGCCAGCAACTCCACCTGCACCGATGGGTCGCCATCCAGGGCGCGCGCCTCGCGGATGCCCCGGTCAAGCAGCGTCCGCACGCGCAGCGAATCGGCCGAGAGCACGTCGCCGTCATCGCCCTG
>JBBRGR010000078.1:0-7557 GCA_038223815.1 Gemmatimonadales bacterium | reverse complement strand
TTCTCCATCGGCGCACACAGTCGCACCCATCCACGGCTGACCCGTTGCACGCCCGGCCAGCTCGCCGATGAAGTTGCCGGCTCCGCCCATGACATCGCGGCGGCGCTCGGCGAGCGCCCCGTCACCTTCGCCTACCCGTATGGTGATCTCAATTCGGCAGTCGCCGACGTGGCGGCCGCCCAGTTCGACATCTCGTGCACCACAGCGTTCCAGGCAGTTAGGTTGGACACTCATCCCGAACTCGTCCCACGGCTCGACGCCTGGTATTTCCCGGACGCCACCCGACTCTCGTACTGGGGGAGTCAACGCTTCATTCGCTCGCTGGCTCTTCGCGATGTCCTGCGTCGCTTGCGTCGGCTCGCTTCGTGAGCGGTAACGCGTGCTGGACCGTTCCTCCACCTCCGGATGCAGAGGGAGTTGCCAGTGAGTGGCATCAAGATCTTCACACCTGAGTACTATGAGCGAATGCGCCAGCTGGAAAGCGGCTCATGGTGGAGTGCGGCCATGCGTGATGTGGCCGGCAAGATGCTGGCGTTGACGCTGCTGCCCCCCCAGGGGACGCTGCTCGACATCGGCTGCGGCTCCGGCCAGACTATGCAGTGGTTCCGCGAGCGCTGGCCGGAGTGGCAGACCCTCGGGCTCGACGTGGCGCGCGATGGGCTGGTTGCCGCCCATCAGGTCGGTCGCGAACGCGTCTTCGGCGCCTCGGCGCTCGACCTCCCGGTGCCGGATGGCAGCGTGGATGCGGTGATCACCCTCGACGTGCTGCAACACCTGCCGCTCGACGGCGGCGACCTGCGCGCGCTGCGCGAAATGCATCGGGTGCTTCGTCCTGGCGGCGTACTGTTCGTCCGGACCAACGCCCAGACTTGGCCACACACCGACGACGATCACCAGTATAGCTTTCACAAGTACACGACCCGCGAACTGCGAGAGAAACTCGAATCTACCGGCTTCCGGGTTCGCCAGTTGGGGCGCCTCAATGCACTGCTCGGGCTGGCCGAAATCCCGCGCGACCTCCGTGCCAAGCGCACCGCCGGTCAGGGCTACATCGGTTTGTTGGCGGCCCCGCCGTCCCGAGATCTTCTATGGCATGCCAAGCGCGCCTACCTTCGCGCCGAAGGCGCCGCGGTGGCAGCCGGTTTCTCCTGGCCGCTGGGACGTACCTTGGTTGCGGTGGCCGAAGCTCGCGCCACAGGAGTAGATGCATGAACCGTCATGACGCCTATCCATCCGACCCGATCATCCTCGCCTTCGCCCCGGCGCACAAGAGCGCCATGGGGATCGCGATCGGTGTCGCCGCCGCCATCGGCTGCTTCGTGATGACCGGGGTGCCGCTCGTGCGAGGCCACCCGCCAGAGCTCCCGCTCGAATTGCTTGCCAACTACTTCTACGGCTACGATGTCACTTGGAGCGGCGCCGTCCTGGGGGCGGCGTGGGCTTTCTTCACCGGATTCGTGATGGGGTGGTTCTTCGCCTTCCTGCGGAACGCACTCCTCGCCGTGCGGCTCGTCCTGCTCAAGGCCCGCGCCGAGCTGGCGCAGACCCGCGATTTCATGGACCACATCTGACCATCCCTCGACCGGTGCCGACGGCGCCGCGGAGCCACGACCATATGCCAGCCCTGACCACCGAAGAGGAACGCCAAGTCCGCCGCGCCATCCTGCGGCTGAACGCCCAGGCCTGGGGCGTCTCCTTCGGCACCCTGCTCGGCCTCGGCCTCTTCATCGCCACCATCGTGCTGGTCATCAAGGGCGGCGAGAACGTCGGCCAGCACCTCGCCTTACTCTCCGTCTACTTCCCGGGCTACAGCGTCACCTGGGTCGGCGCCTTCATCGGCTTCATCTACGCCTTTGTGGTCGGGTATGCGTTGGGCCGGATTGTCGGGTCGGTCTACAATTGGCGCGCCTTCGCGAAGTAGGTTCACAGCCTGGTTGACTGGGACCCCCACGCCGCGAGTTGTTGCGACAACGCAACAACTCGCGGCGTTCCTGCGACAGGTTGCAGTGTGGCATCGAGTTGTAACCCGTTAATTGACAGTGGTTTACCATTTCTCTCGTCGGTTACACGAATTGCTTAACCTGAGTCTGCTTCCTCTCGAAAATTGATGTAACCCTCGCAGGAGATCCCGAATGGACTTCCCAGTCTTTCGCCGGATCGCGACGTACGGGGTCCTGGTAGGTGCAGCGGGCGTGATCGCCTGCGGTGGCGAAGTCTCGCCCACCGCAATCCAGCCGCTGTCCACCACCCCCGTCTTTGCGGTCGGCGACACTCCCGCCCTTGGCGCCGAGCCAACGGCAACCCAGATCGTGCTCTGCAAGACCGGCAACGTCGACGGCACGTTCACGATTGCGAACACGCCCGTGAACGGTAGCCTACCAACCGTTGTCGCCAGCCCGGTGACCGTGCCGAAGGGCACCTGCAAGGTAATCGTCCAAGACCTCGGCGGGAGCGACGTCGGTTCGTTCACCACAATCACCGAGACGTCGGCTGGCTTCGTGTCGGCTGCGGCAAGGTTCTATGACGGTGCGGATGGCTCGGTGAGCGATCAACCGTACACCACCGGCGTGACCCAGCTCTTCACCAACAATTTCCATGGCTGGCGGATCACCTACGACAACTTCGTCTCGCCCCCACTGGAGACCGGTGGTCAGGGCTGCTCGCCGGGCTACTGGAAGAACCACAACTTCCCGGCCGGTTACACCAAGGGCCAGATGTTCTCGAGCGTCTTCGAGGACGCCTTCCCGGGCAAGTCGCTGCAGACGGTGCTCTCCACCGGTGGTGGCGGGTTGACCGCCCTCGGTCGCCACACCGTCTCCGCACTCCTGAACGCCGCATCCCTCGGCACGAACTATGAACTGACGGTGGCGGAAGTGATCGCCAAGTTCAATGCGGTCTATCCGGATGGGGACTACAGCGGCCTGGCCGCCGAGTTCGCCGCCCTGCAGGACGTGGACGGGCGCATCTGCCCGAATCCGACCGGGAAGTAACTCCGGGCGGGATTGGCAACAGACAACGGGGCGTCGTGGATCTTCCACGACGCCCCGTTGGTTTTTTCGCCTCTTCTGCCAGTCGGCGGCCTAACGGCCGCGGCTGAAAACGTTTATTCCCGCGGCTTGACCCTTCGCTACGCTCAGGGCAGGCTCCCCGCGGCTGCAGATCGCGCCCAATCCCACCCCATCAACCCGCGCGCGTTCACCGCCTTCACCTGCACCACCATCCCCGCCCTCAATCCCGGGATCCGCACGCTCGGCGTGGTGACCCGAATCCGGTTCCGCTCCGGCGCATCGGCCGGCCCCCACGTCACCAGGTAGCCCGTCACGCCCTTCTCGGGGCTCTTGGTCCACGTCACCACCCCGTTGGCCACCGCAAGATTCTTGAGCCGCGATGGACTCGATGCCAGCAGCATCAGCGTCGCCACCGTCGTCTTGCTCGCCTCGGCGATCAACTGATGGTTCTCGACCTCGAGGATGTCATGCGGCATGTGATAGTGCGGGTTGCCGAGCACCGGATAGGAGCCGATGCCGCCGACGATGTCGCCGTAGGCCTCGTAGTACGCCGCCGCGTCGGTGTTCTTGTAGTAGAGCGCATCGTAGGTGATCATCGTCGAGAACTGCGCTGCCGCGGCGTGCTGGATGTCGCGGATGCCGGGGTTCGAGTAGCGGATGGTGTTGTCGAGATGGTGATCGTTGGCCCAGCCGAGCATGTCGTTGTTGAGCGCGCCGACCAGCTTGAGCGAATCGGCGACGGCGCGCCGCACGAACTCGCGCGAGCCGAGCAGCCCCGACTCCTCGCCGGTGAAGGAGGCGAAGATGATCGTCGCTGGCTGCGGATGCTGCGCCAGCACGCGCGCCGCCTCGAGCAGCGCCGCCGTCCCCGAGGTGTTGTCGTCCGCCCCCGGCCCCTCGGCGCGCGAGTCGAAGTGCGAACTCACCACATACACCAGTTCCGGATGCGTCGTCCCCTGCAGCACGGCCAGGACATTCGCCGTGCTGTCGCCGAGTGCCCCCTGCGGCGAGAAATACTGACGCGACCCCGCGAGCCCGAAGCTCCGGTACATGCTGTCGAGATAGGCAATGGCCTTGGCGTTGCCGGGCTGCGAGATGTGCTTCGAGTCGAAGTCGAAGAGCGCCTTCTCGTAGCTGTACACGCGGCCGACGTCGACCTGCGTGGTCACGGCGCGCACGGCGGCGGCGATCGGCCGGAAGGTGGCGAGGCCGCGGTCGCGCAACGACACCTCCCCGGCGCGCATCGCGTCGAGCCGTGCCAGCAACTCCGCTCGCGTGACCAGCTTGGTCAGCTCGGTGAGATAGAGCCCGCGCTCCACAGTGACGGTGTTGCCGTCGCGCTCGGCGACGGCAAGCAGGGCCGAGCCGTCGCCGGTGGGCAGCCAGTCATACTCCGGCGCGATGGTGCGGACGGTGTTGTTGTGAAAGAGCCGCGTCCGCGTGCCCGCGTCCACGTCGTAGAGGTAGGAGCGCCGATGCCGCGGTTCGCCCATCATGGCGAGGATGCTGTTGCCGTCGAGCCACTGTGGCAGGACATCGTGCTGGATCTCGCGGGTGATCCGCTGTGGCGTCATGCTGGTGGTGGCGAGGGAGAGGGTGTACAGCTCCCAGTCCTGGAGTGGCATCATCTGGAAGGCGATGCGGCTCCCGTCGGGCGAGAGCGCCGGGGCGTCGATGCGCTGGATCCCCTTCCAGAGCACCATCGCACCGCCACCGGCGACCGGCGCCGCCAGCAATCGATTCTCCTCGGTCGCCACGCTGCCCTGCACCACCAAGCGCCCCTCGATCCAGGCCATGGTCGAGCCATCGGCGGAGACGGTCGCGGCGCGGCCTTCGATCCGGCGCGCGGTGTTGGCCTGGAGGTCGACGATCGCGAAGAGCGCCGCGGCACGGAGGCCCGCGAGGCCGACGGGCAGCCGTACCGGATTGCCGGAAGGAATGGCATAGGCGAGGTACCGACCCCCGGGGAGCGCGACCGGCACCCCCTTGAAGCCGGCCATCGGGGCGACGATCCCCTGCACCGCGAAGCTGTCGCCACTCCTCGTCAGGCGGAGGATGTCGTTGCGGGTGGCGTCGCTGGCGCGGGATACCACGGCAAAGAGCGTCGTCTCGTCGCTGCCGAAGGTCACGCCGGTCGGGATCCATTCACCCAACCCGGAAATCGCGACCTCGCGCCCAGTGGCGACCTCGCGCACGCCCAGGGGCACCCGATGCGTCGCCGTCGGGGCGATCCATGCCAGCAGCGCGCCGCTCGGCGAGAGGGCTGCGCCGCTCCCGGGCACCTCGACCAGCACCTTCGTCGGGGCGCTGCGCCGAACCGCGCGGGTGACGCGCGCGGCGGGGAGCCCGCTTTCATAGGCAATCGTCTGCCCGTCGGTGGACCAGATCGGCCGGCCGCCATCGGGGGTCAGCTCGACCGTCTCATACCGTTCGCCGGTGAGCACCGCCACCGAATCGATCCACGCCCTGGCCACGCCTGGCACCAGGAGCGAGCGAAGCTGGTCGGTCGCCTCGATGTAGCGTCCGGCGTCCCAGGCATGGAATCCCAGATCCCAGAGCCTCGCTGGCGGGACGATGCCACCGCTCTGGGCAGTGAGTGGCGCGGCGGAGAGCAAGGCGAGGGCGACGAGGCGACGGGGCATGGTGGGCTCGGCGAGAAGTGGCGAACGGCGAACGGCGAACGGCAAACTGAACAAATCTAAGGCGTGCCGAGGTGCGCTGGCGCTCAGAATAGGCATTGCCTAGTCTGACTAGTCTGACCATATTCCGTCATGCCTGAGGAATATCCGCTCTACGACGCCAAGGCCAAGCTCTCCGCCCTCGTCCGGCAGGTCCGCGAGGGGCGGAGCTTTGTCATTACCGTGCACGGCGAGCCCGTCGCCGAGCTGCGCCCGTATGAGCCGACGCCGAAGGCGCAGACATTAGCCGAGCGGATCGCGGAGTTGAAGGCGAAGGGGCTGATCACGCCGGCGCGGATCGGGCCGGACGATCCGCGCGCCTTCCCGATCCGCCAAAGACGGCCGGGCGCCTTGCAGCGTTTCCTCGACGATCGCGATTGATGCTGGCCTACGTCGACACCTCCGTTGTGGTCGCCGTCACCTTCGACGAGCCGGGGGCTGAACGGTTTCGGGAGACTCTGCTGCGCTTCGAGGTGTATGCCTCCCCGTTGCTTGAGGCCGAGTGGCGTAGCGCCCTGCGGCGCGAGCAGGCGGAACCCAATCTCACAGACCTTGAGCTGGTGCAGTGGATCGCCCACGACCGCCCACTCAGCGAGGAGCTCGAGCGTGTCTTCGCGGCTGGCTACGTTCGCGGGGCCGACGCCTGGCACCTCGCCACTGCCCTCTCCCTCGGACCCGACTCAGGCGAACTCACCTTCCTGACGCTCGACGATCGGCAGCGTGCCGTGGCGGAGGTGTTAGGGTTTCGGACGTAGCAGGATGATGGATGATGGAGGCCCAAGGCGAACGGGCAGACAGTATATTTGAGGGATGACGATGGCGCGACGCGACGCACGACGGATGATGCCGATTCGGCTCTACCGGCTGGGTGAGGAGCCAGGTGATGACCTCACACCTCTCACCAGCGCGGCCGAGCGCTTGGCCATGGTGGCCCTCCTCTCCCGGCGGATGTGGCGCCTGACCGGCCAACCGGAGCCGGCGTACACGCGCGCGACCATCCCCTGCATGGTGCTCCACCCGAAGTGAACGACGATTGGCGTGATCTGCTGGCGAGCTTCCGGACTGCTCAGGTGCGATGCCTGGTGGTCGGGGCGCATGCCCTTGCGGTGCACGGCGTGCCGCGCGGGACACAGGACCTCGACCTCTGGCTTGACGCGGCGCCGGAGAACGCCACCCGCGCGTGGGAGGCGCTCCTCGCCTGGGGTGCCCCGTTGGAGGCGCTCGGAATCTCCAGGGACGACTTCGCCCGGGAAGATGTGGTTATCCAACTGGGCCTGCCGCCACATCGCATCGACCTGCTGACCAGTCTCACGGGGCTGCCCAGCTTCGAGGAGGCCTGGAGGGGTCGCCTCGAGGTCGACCTCGAGGGCATGACCGTGGATGTGTTGGGACGCGCTGCGCTGGTGCAGAACAAGCGCGCAACCGGTCGGCGCAAGGACCTGAGTGATCTCGAAGCACTCGGTGAACTGCCCCCGACGGACCGCGAACCGTAGTCGCCACGCTCGCGGCTGATGTCGCTGAAGCGACCAGAACTCGGTCCCTGCACGGCCGTCACGTCGCGCGTGCGACGAACGAAGGATGAGCAGGGACCGCATCCTCCATCATCCCAGTTCCCCAACCCCTGATCCCGCAGTAACTTCCGTCGTTCCCACCGACAACGCGTACTCCCCTGCCCGGAAGGCTCCCTGAGCGTCCCTGACCGCCTGTCTGCCTCCTTGAGCGAGCGCTACCGCCTTGAGCGCGAACTCGGCCAGGGCGGCATGGCCACGGTCTACCTCGCGCACGACATCAAGCACGAGCGGGATGTCGCCATCAAGGTGCTCCATCCCGACCTCGGTGCGGCGCTGGGCGCAGAGCGATTCCTGACCGAG
>JBBRGR010000077.1:0-7615 GCA_038223815.1 Gemmatimonadales bacterium | reverse complement strand
GGGCGCACATCGCCTCGCCGATGGTCGACGTCCAGGCCCTCTATGCCGCGATCCAGTCCTCGGCCTCGGCCGGGCTCTTCAAGTTGTATGACGCCTTGGGCGGTGGCCTCCAGCAGGCCACCATCTTCGCCCTCGGCATCATGCCGTACATTTCCGCGTCCATCGTCTTTCAGCTCGGCGCCGGGGTCATCCCGACCCTGAGCAAGATGCAGAAGGACGAGGAAGGCCGGAAGCAGATCACCCAGTGGACGCGCTACTTCACGGTGGCGATCGCCCTGGCCCAGGCCTACACCTTCACGCTCTTCGTCGAGGGGATTCCCGGCGCCGTGCCGAACGTCGGCTTCGTGTCCCGGCTGGTGATGGTCGCCACCCTGACCACCGGTGCCATCTTCGTGATGTGGCTGGGTGAGCGCATCACGGAACAGGGCATCGGGAACGGCATGAGCCTGCTCATCGCCGTGTCGATTCTCGAGCGCCTCTGGCCCTCGATGCTCCAGCTCATCGGCTTCGTCGGCGACGGTGTCGTGACCCTCTTCGGTTCGATCCTCTTCCTCGCCGTGCTGGTGGCGATGATCGCGGCGGTGGTCGGGATGACCCTCGCGGCACGAAAGATTCCGATCCAGATTCCGCGCAAGGTCATGGGACGCGGACGGATTCGCGAAGGGCAGAAGACCTTCATCCCGATCCGGCTGATCACGGCCGGCGTGATGCCGATCATCTTCGCCCAGACGGTCATTCTGGTTCCCTCGACGGCGGCGCGCTTCTCGAGTTCGGAAGCCATGGTGGAGTTTGCCAACTTCCTCGCGCCTGGCACGTGGGCCTACAGCCTGATCTTCGCCCTGCTGATCGTGGTCTTCTCGTTCTTCTACACCTCGATCATCTTCAACTCGGTCGACCTGGCCGAGAATCTGAAGAAGCAGGGTGCGTTCATCCCGGGCATCAAGCCCGGCTCCGCCACCGCCGACTACATCGATGGCGTCCTGGGCCGGATCACGCTCCCGGGCTCGCTCTTCCTCGCCTTCATCGCGATCATCCCGATCATCATCGCCGAGCAGCTGGGCGTCTCGCAGTTCGCGCTCGGGGGCACCTCGATCCTGATCGTCGTCGGCGTGATGCTCGATACGATCTCGCAGATCGAACAGCACCGGACGCTGCGCAAGTATGACGGCTTCATGAAGTCCGGGCGGATCAAGTATCGCGGCCGTTCGAGCCGCTTCGGGATGTAGGCAGCACGGGACCGTTCGCGGTCCCGTGAGGTGAGACGTCAAACGTGAAACGGGAGCTGCCGTCGGGCCTCTGTTTCACGTTTCACTTTTCACCTTTTACCTTTCGACGTGGTCCCCCAGTCCTCAACGCAACGGGAGCTCCGCTCGTGGACATCCTGCTTCTTGGCCCGCCGGGCGCCGGCAAGGGCACCCAGGGCGCCATTCTCGCCGAAACGCTCGGCCTGCCGAAGTTCGCCACCGGCGACCTGCTCCGCGACGCCGTCAAGCGGGGCACTCCGCTCGGCGTGCAGGCACGGACCCTCATGGAGGCTGGCCACCTCGTCGGCGATGATCTCATCCTCGGCGTGGTCCGCGATGAGCTCGCCAAGCCGGAAGCCGCGCAGGGAGTCATTTTTGATGGGGTGATTCGCACCATCCCGCAGGCCGAGGGGATGGCCGCCCTGCTGAAGGAACGGAAGCGCGCGATGTCGCACGTGCTTTTCTTCGAGATCCTTGACGCGGTGATTCTGGATCGCCTCATCAAGCGTCGCGAGATCGAGGGGCGCGCCGATGACGACCCGGCAGCCGTGGCGATTCGCCTCGCGGCCTACCGCAACCAGACCGCTCCGGTGCTCGCGTGGTACGCGGAGCGCTGTGGGGTCACCGTGATCGACGCGGTCGGAACCGTCGATGCGGTCGCCGCGCGGGTGCGTCAGGCGGTGGCGCCCGCGTGATCACCCTCAAGTCGGCGCGGGAGATCGCGACGATGGCCCGCGCCGGCCGGATCGTGCATGGCACCCATCGGCGGATGCGGGAGATCATCCGGCCCGGCATGTCCACCGAGGACCTCGATGCGGAGGCGGAGCGTTTCATTCGCTCGCACCCGGGGGCGATCCCTTCGTTCCTCGGACTCTACGACTTTCCGAAGACCCTCTGCATTTCGATCGACGAAGAGATCGTGCACGGTATTCCGTCGCCGCGTCGGATCCTCAAGGAAGGGTCCATCGTGTCGGTGGATTGCGGCGTCTGCGTCGAGGGATTGCACGCCGATGCCGCCACGACGATCGCGGTGGGGTCGATTACCGCGGATGCCCAGCGCCTGCTGGACGTCACGGAAGCGTCACTCGCCGCCGGCATCGCCGCGAGCACCGTCGGGAACCACGTCGGCGACATCGGCCACGCGGTGCAGACCGTGGCGGAAGCCGCCGGCTTCGGAGTGGTGCGCGAGCTCGTGGGCCACGGAATCGGCACGCGCTTCCATGAAGAGCCGCAGGTCCCGAATTTCGGGAAGCCGTCCCGAGGCGCAACACTCCGCGCCGGGATGACGATCGCGATCGAGCCGATGATCACCTACGGCAAGCCGGCGACGAAGACGCTCAGGGACAAGTGGACCGTGGTCACGGCTGATGGCTCCCTCGCCGCGCACTTCGAGCACACCGTGGCGATTCTGGACGGTGGGCCGAGGATCTTGACGGATGGGAGCTGAGACCGAGGACGGGGGGCATCCCGGGCCACTCCCGTTCACGTTTCACCTTTCACGTCCCACCACCTCCCGCAACCACCCCGCCATTTCTGTATTCCCCGCCACTACCCCGCTGTGCTCCACCCCCAGATCCCGCCCGCCGAGATCCGTCACCACCCCCCCGGCTTCCCGTACCAGCACGATCCCCGCTGCCATGTCCCACGGCGCGAGCATCAATTCCCAGAAGGCATCGAAGCGGCCCAGGGCGACATCGACCAGGTCCAGCGCGGCGGCGCCGCCACGGCGTACCCCGCTCGTGGCGGCGAGGACGCGGTTCAGCTGGGGCAAGTAGCCCGGCAACATCTCCGGATACTTGAACGGGAAACCGGTCCCGATCAGGGAGTGTGAGGGCGCGCGGATCGTCGAGACCCGGAGTCGTTCGTCCCCCGCCCAGGCCCCGCCGCCCTCCCAGGCGGTGTAGCGTTTCCTCCCGGGCACGTGGAAGACCGTCCCTGCCACCAGGTGACCATCGATCGCCGCGCCGATCGAGACGCACCAGGCCGGATGGCCATGCAGGAAGTTTGCGGTCCCATCGAGCGGGTCAACCACCCAGACCAAGCCGCCGAGATCGGTCGCGTCGGGGGAGAACTCCTCGCCCAGCACCCGACTCGATGGCTCCGCGCGGAGCAGCGTCTCCCGGATCCGCACCTCGGCGCCCTCATCCACCGCCGTCACGAAGTCGTGGTGGCCCTTGGCGGTCCACGCCGACGGGTCGGGGCGCGCCGCCCCTGCCAGATAGGCGCCGGCGCGCGCGGCAGCGCGTTCGGCCAGGCGGGCGAGGGCCGCCGCGTCCCGGCTCATATTGCCGCCTCTTCGCGGTCACGGTAGCTTGCCGCCATGGCGCGAGTCTTTTCGGGCATCCAGCCCTCCGGTGAAATGCATATTGGCAACTGGCTCGGGGCGATCCGCAATTACGTCGCCCTCCAGGATGGCAATGCTTGCCTCTACTGCGTCGTGGATCAGCACGCGGTCACCGGCGCCTACGACGTCGGAAGTCTGGCCGACCGCACGCGGGAAATGGCGATCTCGCTGCTCGCGGCCGGCGTGGACCCCGCGCGCGCGGTGCTCTTCGTCCAGAGCCATGTGCCGCAGCACGCCACGCTTGCCTGGCTGCTCGCCACCATCGCCCCACTGGGCGAACTTGAACGGATGACGCAATACAAGGATAAGGCGCACCGCTTTGAATCGGTGCCGACCGGGCTGCTGACGTATCCGGTGCTGATGGCCGCGGACATCCTCCTCTATCGTGCCGAAGCAGTGCCCGTTGGTGAGGATCAGGTCCAGCACCTCGAATTGGCCCGCGAACTGGCACGTCGCTGGAATGCGACCTTCGCGGGCGGCGAGGCCTACCTTCCCGAGCCGCAACCGATTCTCTCGCCTGCCCGGCGGATCATGGGGCTCGACGGCCAGGCCAAGATGTCGAAGTCCCTGGGCAATACGATCGGTGTCACCGAATCGCCCGAAGCGATCTGGCAGAAGCTGCGCCCGGCGATGACCGATCCGGCGCGCAAGCTGAAGACCGACCCCGGGACGCCAGAGATCTGCAATATCTACGCACTGCATCGGCACTTCTCTCCCGAGGCGACGGTGGTGGAGGTCGCGATGAAGTGTCGCAGCGCGGCGTGGGGCTGCATCGACTGCAAGAAGGTGCTCTCCGCCAACATGGCCGAGGGGCTCGCCCCGATCCGCGAGCGCACCTTGGCGCTGCGGGCCGCGCCGGAGACGGTGCGCCAGGTCCTCGGCGATGGCGCCGCGGTGGCCAGACGACTGGCGTCGGAGACGCTGGCCGAGGTGTCGGGTCGCATGGGATTCCTCCCGGAGGGTGCATGAGCGTCACATCCCCAATGCTCGCCCGCGTTCTCAAGGCGGCGGTGCTGCGCGAGGCCTCCGACGTGCACGCCAAGGCTGGCGATGTCTTCCGCGCACGCGTCGGCGGGGTGCTGGTTCCCCTCACCAAGCAGCGTCTCACCCCCGCGCAGACCCGCGCCCTTGCCGCCACCTTCGCGGGGCTTGAGCTGGAGGATCCTCGGCTCGATGCTGTGCGCGACTTCGACTGCTCGTGGGGCGTGCCGGGGGTCGGGCGCTTTCGCGTCAACGTCTCGCGGCAACGCTCCTCCTTCATGGTGGTGCTGCGGGTGATTCCCTTCTCGGTGCCGACACCCGAAGGGCTCGGCCTGCCGGACGTGGTCGCGCGCTTCGCGGAGGCGGATCAGGGGCTGGTGGTGGTGTCGGGGCCGAGTGGTTCCGGAAAGACCTCGACCATCGCCGCGATGGTGCATCACATCAACCGCGCGCAGGAGCGGCACATCGTCACCCTCGAGGATCCGATCGAATTTCTTCATCGGGATCTCTCCAGTTCCATCACGCAGCGTGAAGTCGGCACCGATACCGATGACGTCGTCCTCGGGATTCAGGCAGCGATGCGGCAGGATGCTGATGTCCTGGTCATCGGTGACCTGCGTGATCCCGTGGCGGTGGATCGTGCGATTCGATCGGCCGAATCGGGGTGTCTGGTGATCGCCACCGTGAGCGCGGGCGATGCGGCCTCGGCGTTGATGCAGTTGATCGCCACCATTCCGTCCGACGAGCGCGATGTCGGCAGGATGCGGCTGGCGGCGGTGCTGCGGGCGGTCATCGCCCAGCGGCTGGTGCCGGCACCGCACGGCGAGGGGAGGATCCCGATCGTCGAGTGGATGGAGCCGATTCCGATGTTGCGTGAAGCGCTGGCCGGTGGCGGGGAAGCCGCCGCGCTGCAGAAGGCGCTCGAGCGAGCCACCAAGGAAGGGAAGGGGGAGACCTTCGCTCGGGCCTTGGCCGAGGCTGGCGTGGCTGGGCCGATTTGACCCCCTTGGCCCCGACACGCTATTTTTGGTGGAAGTCGTGCAACGGCCTCGCGAGGGGCCGTTTTTCTTGTGCCGGAAGGGATGCTCATGTTTGACCGCAAGCACAGCTGCATCGTCGTCGTCGGCGCCCAGTGGGGCGACGAAGGGAAGGGGAAACTGGTCGACGTCCTGGCCGAGCAGGCGGACGTTGTGGTCCGCTATCAGGGCGGCGCCAACGCCGGGCATACCGTTGTAGTCGGTGACCGCCAGTTCGTCCTGCATCAGATCCCTTCCGGGATCCTCCATGCCGGGGCGAGCTGCGTCGTCGGCAACGGCGTCGTGCTCGACCCGGAGACGTTTTTCGCCGAGCTGGATGAACTGGGCGAGCAGGGGATTGACGTCCGTGGGCGGCTCTTCATCTCGGACCGTGCCCACGTCGTGCTCCCCTACCACAAGCTCCTGGATCAGGCGAGCGAGAAGCAGCAACAGATCGGCACCACCGGACGCGGCATCGGCCCAACCTACGAAGACAAGATCGGTCGCCGCGGCGTGCGCGTCGCCGATCTGTGCCGCGCTACCATGCCGCGCGGGTATCTCGCCGAGCGCATCGACCGAGCCAACGCCCTGCTGGGCATGATGGGGGCCAGCGGGCGGGCCGACCTCGATGAACATCTCGCACTCGTGGAACGCCTGGCGGCTCGTCTGCGGCCTCTGGCGACCGACACGGGCCTCCTGGTCCACCGGGCGCTTCGCGAGGGACAGAAGGTGCTCCTGGAGGGGGCGCAGGGTGCTCTCCTCGACGTGGACCATGGCACCTATCCGTTCGTGACCTCCTCGAACACCACGGCCGGGGGCGCGGCGATCGGAGCCGGCATCGGCCCGACCGAAATCGATGGCGTGCTTGGCGTGGTGAAGGCCTACACCACGCGCGTCGGGAACGGACCCCTCCCGACCGAGGCCGGGGGCGACCTCGAGGAGCGGCTCCGGACCCTCGGCGGGGAGTTCGGCGCGACGACCGGCCGGCCGCGCCGCTGTGGCTGGTTCGACGCGACCGTCGTGCGCTACTCGGTGCGGGTGAATGGGCTCACCGGCCTCGCCGTCACCAAGCTCGACGTGCTGGACTCCTTCGCCGAAATCCCGGTCTGCACCGCGTACCGCCTCGACGGCGCCGAGTGCAGCGAAGTGCCGAGTGATGTGGAACTGCTGGGACGCGTGGAACCAGTCTATGAGACGCTTCCGGGCTGGCAGCAGCCGACCGACGAGGCGCGCAAGCTGGCGGACCTCCCGCCCGCAGCACGGGCCTATCTCGATCGACTGCAGGACCTTGCGGGCGCGCCGATTCGCTATGTGAGTGTCGGGACGCGGCGGGATCAGATCATTGAGTGCTAGACGGCGAACAGCGAACGGCGAACGGCCGTATCCGTAAAGGGTGAGGGGTGAGGAGTGAGGAGGAACCGCCCCCCGACCTCTCACCCCCCATGCTGTTCGCCGTCCGCCGTTCGCTGTCTACTGCGCCCGCAACTCCGAGAAGTAATTCGCGATGCCCTTCTGATTCAGCCACACCGGATCCAGCTCGTAATAGCGGGATTCGATGAAGCGACCGGTGGTCGGGAAGTACGGCGGCGGGTTGACGGCGCCGCAGGGGTCATAGGCATGGGCTTCGGCGTACCCGTAGGCGGAGCCGTCATTGCGGTAGGTGTAGTAATCCACCCGACCCATGGCGAGTCCGCCGCTGATCCGGATGCAACCGGCCGGCCCGCCAGCGCATACCTCCGCGGTGGCGGATGCGTGCTTGGTCCCGGTCAGGTAATACGGGGCCGTCGGCCCGGGGACGCTCGGAAGCCCGGTCGTGTAGAAGTTGCCCGAGGTTCCGGTCCCGGTGCCCGCGGCCAGGATGAACATGTTGTACTGCTCATCGGCTGGGCTGTCATCGAAGCCGCCGTACAGGGCGAATTGCGCGAGAGGCTCGGGCGGATACAGGCCGAATTGCAGTTCGAGAGGACACGCAATGCGGCGCTGAACTTCGAGGTCGCGCGCCTGAAGCGCTGGCGCTTCGGCTCCTCCAG
>JBBRGR010000076.1:0-7656 GCA_038223815.1 Gemmatimonadales bacterium | reverse complement strand
GCAGGTCGCGCCGAATGCGATCGTGATCGTCGTCTCGAACCCGCTCGACGCCATGTGCTATGTCATGCGCCAGGCCACCGGCTTCCCCCGGGAGCGGGTGATCGGCATGGCGGGGGTCCTCGATACCGCCCGCTATCGGATGTTCCTCTCGGAGGCCATGGGGATCTCGGTCGAAGATATCCAGGCGATGGTCCTGGGCGGGCATGGCGACACCATGGTCCCGCTGATCTCCTACACCACGGTGTCCGGCATTCCGGTCACCCAGCTCCTGGCGCCTGAGGTGCTCGATCCGATCGTGGTACGGGCCCGCAATGGTGGCGCTGAGATTGTGGCACACCTCAAGACCGGCTCGGCCTACTACGCACCCTCGGCGGCTGCGGTGCAAATGGTCGAGGCGGTCGTGCTCGACAAGAAGCGGATTCTCCCCTGTTCGGCCTGGCTGCAGGGCGAGTTCGGCCTGACCGACGTCTATTGCGGCGTACCGTGCCTCCTGGGACGGAACGGCCTCGAACGGATCGTCTCGATCGCCCTCACCGACGACGAGCGCACCGCGCTGCACGCGTCGGCGGAGTCGGTCCGGGCGATTCAGGCCATCGTCTGAGCCGGGGATGAATCGCCTCTTCGTCCTCTGGCAGTCGGTGATCGGGAAGAAGGTGGCCATGGCCGCCAGCGGGATCCTGCTGGTGGGCTTCCTGATCTCGCACATGGCCTCCAACGTGCTGGTCTTCGTCGATCCCGCCAAGCTCGACGCCTACGCCCACTGGTTGCGCGGATTCGGGCCGCTCCTCTGGGTGGCGCGTGCCGGCCTCCTCGCGCTGGTCGGGATCCACATCGTGGCCGCGTACCAGCTCACCCAGGCGGCGCGTGCCGCGCGGCCCCAGGATTACGCCAAGGCCGAGCGACGGGTCTCGACCTATGCGGCGCGGACCATGCGCTGGGGCGGGGTCCTGATCGCGGTGTTCGTCGTCTACCACATCCTCCACTTCACGACCGGTACCCTGCACCCCGACTTCCGCGATGGGGAGGTCGGTGCCAATCTCATCCGCGGGCTGCAGGTCCCGTGGACCGCGGCGTTCTACGCCATCGTGATGGTGGCGATCGGCGCCCATTTCTGGCATGGCATCTGGTCCGTCTTCCAGACGCTTGGCCTGAATCATCCGGCCTGGAATCGGACCCGTGCGACCCTCGCGGTGGGGCTCACGGTGCTGGTGGCCGGCGGCTTCCTCTCGATGCCTCTGGCCGCCCTCTTCGGGCTCCTTCGCTGACTCCCGGGGTACCAACACCGATGCACTTTGATGCCAAGATCCCTGCGGGGCCGCTCGACGCGAAGTGGGCCCGTCACCGCGCCGACCTGCGGCTCGTGTCGCCGGCCAACAAGCGCAAGTTCCATGTGATCGTGGTGGGCTCCGGTCTCGCCGGGGCCTCGGCCGCCGCCTCGCTCGCCGAGCTCGGATACCAGGTCTCCTGCTTCTGTTTCCAGGACTCGCCGCGGCGCGCGCACTCGATCGCCGCCCAGGGCGGGATCAACGCCGCAAAGAATTACCAGAATGACGGCGACTCGGTCGAGCGGCTCTTCAAGGACACGATCAAGGGCGGAGACTTCCGGTCCCGTGAGGCCAATGTCTACCGTCTGGCTCAGGTCTCGGTGAACATCATCGACCAGTGCGTGGCGCAAGGGGTGCCGTTTGCGCGCGACTATGGCGGGATGCTCGCCAATCGGTCGTTCGGCGGCGCGCAGGTGTCGCGGACCTTCTACGCGCGCGGGCAGACCGGCCAGCAACTGCTGATCGGCGCCTACCAGGCGCTGGAGCGGCAGATCGGGCTCGGGACCGTGACGATGCATACCCGCCACGAGATGCTCGATGTCGTCGTGGTGGACGGCACGGCGCGCGGGATCGTGGTCCGCGATCTGGTCAGCGGCGAGGTCTCCTCGCATGCGGGCCACGCCGTCGTGCTGGGTACCGGGGGCTACGGAAATGTCTTCTACCTCTCGACCAACGCCAAGGGATCCAACGTCACGGCGGCCTACCGCGCGTACAAGCGTGGGGCCGGTTTCGCGAACCCCTGCTTCACGCAGATCCACCCGACCTGCATCCCCGTCAGCGGGGACTATCAGTCGAAGCTCACGCTGATGTCGGAATCGCTGCGCAACGACGGCCGGGTGTGGGTGCCGCTGCGCCAGGGTGACACGCGGGCACCCCGCGACATTCCCGAGGCGGAGCGCGACTACTTCCTCGAGCGGAAGTACCCGAGTTACGGCAACCTCGCCCCGCGTGACATCTCGTCGCGTGCGGCCAAGGAAGCGTGCGATGACGGGCGCGGGGTCGGTCCGGGTGGGCGGGGCGTGTACCTCGACTTCGCGGACGCGATCGCCCGACTCGGCGAGGACACGATTCGGGAGCGCTATGGCAACCTGTTCGACATGTACGCGCAGATCACCGGCGAGAACCCATACCAGGCACCGATGCGGATCTATCCTGCGGTGCACTACACCATGGGTGGACTCTGGGTCGACTACAACCTGATGAGTACGTTGCCGGGGTTGCACGTGATTGGCGAGGCCAACTTCTCCGATCACGGCGCGAATCGCCTCGGGGCGTCTGCGCTGATGCAGGGACTCGCGGACGGCTACTTCGTGTTGCCCTACACCATCGGCGACTACCTCGCGGGGACCACCCTGGCGCCAGTCGATACGTCGCATGAGGCCTTCCGCGCCGCCGAAGCCGGGGTGCGCGCGGCGACGCAGCGCTTCCTCGACATCAAGGGCACACGGACGGCGGACTCCTTCCACCGCGAGCTCGGCCTCCTGATGTGGGAAAAGTGCGGGATGGCGCGTGACCGCGCCGGCCTCGAGGAGGCGCTGCGCCGGATTCCGGAGTTGCGCGCCGAGTTCTGGTCGAACCTCAAGGTCCTGGGCACGGCGGACACGCTCAATCAGGCGCTCGAGAAGGCCGGTCGAGTGGCGGATTACATGGAGTTCGCGGAGCTGATGTGCCGCGATGCGCTGGAGCGCGAGGAGTCCTGCGGCGGCCACTTCCGGACGGAGCACCAGACTGCGGATGGCGAAGCAGTCCGTGACGACGCGCACTTTGCGCACGCGGCGGTGTGGGAGTATCAGGGGGAAGGGGCGACGCCGCGCCGCCATCAGGAAGAGTTGGATTTCGATTTCGTCAAGCTCGCGACACGGAGCTACAAGTGAGCGGTGCCTATCGACCGCTCCGCGATCGGACCACTATCGGCACCGCTCAACGCGAGCGTCGCGAGGGATCCACATGAAGCTGACCCTCAAGGTCTGGCGCCAAGCAGGTCCGGCGGCGTCGGGCGAGTTCAAGACCTACGCGGCGACCGCGAATGAGCACATGTCGTTCCTCGAGATGCTCGATGTCGTCAACGAGGATCTCCAGAGCCGCGGCGAGGAGCCGATTGCCTTCGACCACGATTGCCGCGAGGGGATCTGCGGCAGTTGCTCGCTGGTCATCAACGGTGCCCCACACGGGCCCAAGCGCGGCGTCACCACCTGCCAGCTGCACATGCGCAGCTTCGCGGATGGCGACGAGATCGTCATCGAACCGTGGCGCGCGAAGGCGTTTCCGGTGCTTCGCGATCTGGTGGTGGACCGGTCCCCGTTCGATCGGATCATCCAGGCGGGTGGCTTCGTCTCGGTGCCGACTGGCGCGCCCCCTGACGGCAACGCGATCCCGGTGCCGAAGGAGCAGTCGGATCGTGCCATGGATGCGGCTGCGTGCATCGGATGCGGTGCCTGCGTGGCGGCCTGCCCGAATGCGTCCGCGATGCTCTTCACGTCGGCCAAGGTGGCGCACCTGGCGCTGTTGCCGCAGGGTCAACCTGAGCGGTATCGTCGCGTCCTCGCCATGGTCAACGCGATGGACGAGGAGGGCTTCGGCGGGTGCACCAACTTTGGAGAGTGTGAAGCCGCCTGCCCGAAGGAGATCTCGATCGAGCATATCGCCCTGCTCAATCGTGACTACCTCCGCGCCGCGTTGCGTGATCGCGCCGGCGCACCGGCTGCCGCAGGCGTGATGTGAGCTTGCGCGGCTGGGCGCTGGCGGTGTTGCTCGGACTGGGCGGGGGCGCAATCGCGCTGTCCGCCCAGTCGGGCATTGGGTTCCAGCCCATGGGCCAGGCCATTGGCGTCGGGACCCACGCCGATCCGATTCCCGGCGGGGGTGGGCGGACCGAGTTGCGCCTCACCCAGCCGGTGCTCATGGGGATGGCCTCGGCGTGGCGCGGCCGCGTGCAGGGCACGCTGACACTCAACTTCGAGAGCCTCACGATCCCTTCGGGTGAGCTGACCCCGGGGGCATGGGGCGAGGGCTACGTGGATCGGCGGCATCCCCACACCACGGTGCACGAACTGGTCGTGGCGACTCCGGACCTCCTCGGGACGGCCTCGCGCGGGATCAGTATCGGTCTGGTGGCAGGGAAGGGCTTCGTCCC
Source organism: Gemmatimonadales bacterium (assembly GCA_038223815.1). Classification (GTDB taxonomy): domain Bacteria; phylum Gemmatimonadota; class Gemmatimonadetes; order Gemmatimonadales; family GWC2-71-9; genus Palsa-1233. The sequence continues at coordinate 3,198 of JBBRGR010000076.1, read as the reverse complement.
CTTCGGGACTGACGATCCGATGGTGCGTCCCTTCCTGCGCTACCCGGTGAATCACCATTGGGCTCAAGTGCTTGAGCGCGCGATCGTGGTGCTGCAGGCCGAGCGGGGGCCCGTCACCGTCGAAGCGGCGTTGTTCAATGGCGACGAGCCCGAGCGGGCTTCCCAGTGGCCGCTGCTGCGGCTGCCGGACGGGCGCTGGCGCTTCGGGGATTCGCGGGCGCTCCGCGCCACGATCCGGCCCTTGACCGGACTCGAACTTCAGGGCTCCGTCGCGTCGATACTTTCCCCGGAGCATCGCCCCGCCGCCGGCGGTGTGGCGAAGAAGCGCTCGGCCTCGGCGCGCTGGGACGACCGGCCGGAGTGGGGGCGACGCTACGCCATGGTCGAATGGGCCCACACCGATGAACTGGAAGGCACGTTTCGGTTCCGATCGCTCCTCGCGGAAGCCAGCCTGCGACGCGGTCGCTGGGAAGTGGGGTATCGCGTTGAATCGACCGACCGCCCCGAGGAGGAGCGACTCGACGATCCCTTCCGCTCGCTTCGGCCACACCTCGAGAACAGTATCCTGGGGATTGGTCGGTGGACGATCCACACGGCTCGGATCAGCCGGGAGCTCGCGGACCCGGACCTGCCGCTCCGAGTGAGTCCATTCGTCGAGGGGAGTCTCGGCTCCGTCCGGAAGCTCGATGCCGGCGTCTTTGATCCTGTGGGTCTGTACGGCAGCACGTCTGTTCGCCAATTCTCCGTCGGTGTGGTCATCGGCTGGGGAATGCGTCACCACAGGATGGGCCGCTACGGCGTCCTCTCGACCACGCACGATCACTCGTATCACACCCCCTGACCCGCGCTGCCGCGACAGGTTCCCATGAGTGCCTCGATTCGTCTCACTGCCGTGCTGTTGTTGCCCCTCGCTGCCAGTGCCTGCAGCGACCCTCCGGTCGCCCCGATCGACCCGGCGATCGTGACCCTGGTCAGTGGAAACAATCAGACCGGCCCGGTGTCGACCGTGCTCGCCGCCCCATTCACGGTTCGGGCGGTCGATGATCTGGGCGACCCGATCGTCGGGCGGCGGGTGCGGTGGAATCCTGTCGTTGGAGGCGGGACCATCACGCCGGGCGAAGGGGTCACCGACGCCAACGGACGAGCGAGTGCCACGCTCACCCTTGGGGCAACCGCCGGGCCCAACTCTGCCCGAGCCGCGGTGGATGGCGGCTCGGCGGAGATTCTCTTTTCGGCCACGGCGACGGCGATCGTGGCCAACCCGACGCCGCAACTCGTCTCCGTCGTGTCGGTGCCGCCGACCTACGGCCACCACGACACCTTCGTGCGCGACGGCCTCGCCTTTGTCTGCGCCTGGAATGCCGGCGTCTACATCTACGACGTCGGCAATGGCATCCGCAACGGCTCGCCCAACGATCCCCGCCTCGTCTCCAACCTGATCACGGCCACGAATGGGGTGCCGGGCGGCGCACAGGTGCACAACGCCTGGTGGTTCCACAATCCGGTCACCAACCAGAAGCGCTACCTTTTCATCGGGCAGGAAGGGCCTGGCACAGTCGGCGTGTCGTCCTCGGGGGACATCCATGTCGTCGACGTGAGCAATCTGGCCGCGCCCGTCGAGGTGGCCACGCTGAACGTCGGACAGGCGGGTGCGCACAACTTCTGGATGGATGAAGCACGCCAGATTCTCTACGCGGCCTACTACAACGGTGGCGTGATCGCGGTGGACGTGTCTGGCACGCTGACTGGCGACATCTCGAATCGCATCATTGGCCAGGTCAAGCCGGGCGGTCCGAACGCCACATTCGTCTGGGGGGTGATGCTCGCCGGTGGCCGGCTCTATGTCTCCGACATGGTCAGCGGGTTCTGGGTGCTCAATCCGACGACCCTCGCGACCCTGGGTGGTGGCAACAACGTGCCGACGCAATTTGTCTCGGATCTCACGGTCAATGGCACGACGGCGTATACCGGGGGCTGGGGCACGCGCGCGGGCGTTCGGGGCAACACCATTCGCATCTGGGATGTCACCACCACCACGCCCGCGCAGGTGGGCGAGCTCATGATCGACAACGCCACCACCGTCAGCGATGTCGCCGTGACCCCAGGCGGTGGGTTCCTGGTCGCCACGGCGGAAGGGGGGGCGGGGGCTGGACTGTACGTCTACTCGCTGGCCAACCCGAGGGCGCCAGTGCTCCGTGGTTCCGTGGCCGTGACCGGCGGATTGCACACCGGGGAAGTCTCGGTGATCAACGGGCGCACCTACGTCTTCACGGCAAAGAATCCCGGGGCAGGGAATACGCCGGAAATGCGAGTTTATGACATTACCGGCACCGTCACGCCATGAGGTGGCGCGCAGCGGCGGCCCTGCTCCTCGCGCCCGGCACGGTGACCGCTCAGGCAGCAATCACGGGCTTCTCCCCGCAGGGCGCGGTGCGCGAGGCCGCGCTCGAAGCCCGGTTGATCGCCGTGCCCGACACCGCGTCCGCAAAGCGCCACGCCCGGACCCTCGGGGCGCGACCCCATGTGGCCGGCACCCCGGCACAGCGGGCAACTGCGGACTACGTGCTGCGGAGCATGGCAGGGTACGGCCTTGATACGATGCGCGTCGCCTTCACGGTGTACCTGCCTTACCACGATTCGACCGTGGTCGAGCGTCTCACACCGACGCGGAAGCGCCTCGACCTGACCGAACCCGCGGTCGCAGGAGATCCGACGACCGGGCTGGTGCGTTGGCCCGCGATGAATGGCAATGCCGGCGCGGGGGATGTGCGCGCCCCGTTGATGTACGTGAACTACGGACTTCCGGCGGACTACGCCACCCTCGACTCGCTTGGGGCGAGCGTGCGTGGCCGGATCGTGATCGCGCGCTACGGGCGTTCCTTCCGAGGCATCAAGGCGCGCGAGGCGGAGCGCCATGGCGCCCTCGCGCTGCTCATCTACAGCGATCCCCTCGACGACGGCTTCGCGCAGGGGGACGTCTATCCGGACGGCCCCATGCGTCCCTCGGCCGGTGTCCAGCGTGGCTCCATCTACAACGGGCAGGGCGACCCCACGACGCCAGGGTGGCCGTCCACGGCGGACGCGCCCCGGCGGCCCCTCGATTCGCTGCCGGTACCGAAGATTCCGGTGGTCCCGATCTCCTATGGCAATGCCGAGCAGTTGTTGCGCGAGCTTCGTGGTCCCGCCATCCCATCCGGG
>JBBRGR010000075.1:0-7677 GCA_038223815.1 Gemmatimonadales bacterium | reverse complement strand
GGTCGCGTGCAGGGCAAGCGACGCGGCGAGGGCGTTGGCCACGTTGTGATCGCCGAGGAGCATCAGATCCGTGCGCAGCAGGAGCGGTCGGCCGGCGAGCATGAGCTGATCGGTGTCCCGATCGTACCAGGCATCGGCCATCACGCCAGGCGCCACCGCAAAGGCGAGGTGTCGACCCGGCACCTCGGCGATCATCGTCCGCGAGTCACGGTCGTCGAGATTGCTCACCCAGCAGGACCGGCCGGTCGCCCGTTCGAAGAGTCGCGCCTTGTCGGCGTAATAGTCGGCAAGCGTCGGATAGCGATCGAGGTGATCCGGGGCGAGGTTCGTGAGGATCCCGACGGTCGGCCAGAGTGCGGAACAGTCATGCAGCTGGAACGACGACAGCTCCACGGCGAGCCACTCCGGGGGCGGCGTGGTGCGCGCCACCTCGGAGAGTGGCAGCCCGATATTCCCTGCCGCCACGACCCGACGTCCTGCGCTGCGCATTAACTGCTCCAGCAGGGCAGTGACCGTCGTCTTGCCGTTGGTCCCGGTCACGGCGACATAGGGGATGCCCGCAAGGGCCTCGAGCCCGAGCTGTGCCTCGGCGAGCACCGGCACGCCAGCCGCCACGGCGGCGCGCACGACCGCCGCGGTCGGTGCGATCCCCGGCGAGAGGATCAGTGCCGCACTGCGTGCCACCCGATCAAGGTCATGGCCACCGACCTGCAGCGTGAGTCCCGTGTCGGCGGTGGCGGCGAGTGCGGTTGCCACCCGCAGGGTCTCGGCGCCGCTCCCGGCATCCGACGCGTACACCGTCACGCCCGCGGAGCGCAGGAGCCGGACGGCGGCCGCACCACTCCGTGCGAGTCCGGCCACGCTGACCTCGCGGCCACTGTCGCGCCACGCCGTCAGCCGAGTCATCGCAGCTTCAGGGTGGCCAATGCCACCAGCGCGCAGAAGACGCCCAGAATCCAGAATCGCACGACGACCGTGGTCTCCGCCCACCCCAGCTTCTCGAAGTGGTGGTGCAACGGGGCCATGCGAAAGACGCGGTGGGCATCGGCGTACTCGCGCCCACGGGTCCGCTTGTTCCACTTGTACACCGACGTCTGCAGCATCACCGAGACCGCCTCGGCCACGAATACACCCCCGATGACCACCAGCAGGAACTCGCTTTTGAGCAGGATGGCGACCGTGCCGAAGGTGCCCCCCAAGGCGAGCGACCCGGTGTCGCCCATGAACACCTTGGCTGGGTGCGCGTTGAACCAGAGAAAGCCAAGGCAGGCTCCGACCAGGGCCGCACAGAAGACCGCCAATTCCCCGGAACCGGGGAGATAGAAGAGGTTCAGGTAGCCGGTGGTGTCCACGCGCCCCAGAATGTAGGCAAAGAAGGCGAAGGTCCCGGCGGCAATGGTCGACAGGCCGGTGGCCAGGCCGTCGAGGCCGTCAGTCAGGTTGACGGCGTTCGAGAAGCCGGTCACAACACCGGTGACGAAGACGACGTAGAGCCAGGGTGCGAAGGTCACGATCAGGAACTTGAAGAACGGGACGGTCGTGCCCGCGGCCGGAATCGTGGCGGGGTTGACGACCGGCCAGAGAATCAGGAGGATGCCAAGTGTGACGCCGAAGGAGATCTGGCCGGCGAGCTTCCACTTCGCCACCAGACCCCGGGACTGCCCTTCGACCACTTTCAGGTAGTCATCGAGAAACCCGATCGCACCGCACCAGAGCATCGCCACGATGCTGACCACCACGAAGCGGTTGGTGAGGGGTGCAAGGAGGAGCGTCGGAATCACCGTGGCGAGGATGATGATGATCCCGCCCATCGTCGGAGTGCCCCGCTTCGCCTGATGACTGGCCGGCCCTTCGGCGCGGATCACCTGCCCCACCTTCAGCGCGTGCAGCTTCCGGATGATGATGGGGCCGAGCACGAAGGCGATGCCCAGCGCCAGGACCATCGCCGCGGCAGCGCGGAACGAGATGTAGGTGATCAGGTTGAACAGCAGGCCGGACTTCCCGAATGGCGCGAGCAGGTGGTAGAGCATCGGCCCTCAGTCGGTGGCGGCGGCACGTGGCAGGATGGACGGAAGGATACGCTCAAGGGTCACCCCGCGAGAACCCTTGAGGACGACCAACTCATCCCCCGCGAGCCGTGCAGCCAGCAGCGGCCCCATTCTTTCAGCGTCCGGGGCCTCGAGGAGCCGATCGGCATAGCGCTCCCGGAAGGGGGCGAAGGCCGGCACGAAGTCGCCCACCAGCGCGAGCAGTTCCGGCTCCAATGCCGCCAGTTCTTCCGCCACCTCGCGGTGCAGCGCCTCGGCGTGATCACCGAGCTCCCGCATCGAGCCCGCCACGAAGATGAGCCGGCGTCCGGTCCGGAGCGCCTGGGCGAGCGCGATGGCGCTCCGGAAGGACTGAGGATTGGCGTTGTACCCGTCGTTCAGCACCGTGAGCGCTCCGTGCTGCTGCAGCTCGCCCCGTCCGCCCGGAATGGTGAAGTGCTCCAGCGCGCCCGCGACGGCATCGAGGTCGAGTCCGAGTTCCCGCGCAATGGCCCACGCGAACATCGCGTTGCCGGCCTGATGCGCTCCGCGTGCGGCGAGGGTGAAGGTGCGGCCATCCACGTGCACCACTGGCCGTCCCGCGTCGCCGACATGCACCTCCGTCGGTACGACGTCCGCAGCCGCGAGCCCTGCCGTGAGGACGCGCCTCGCGAGCCGCTGGGCCCCCGGGAGCAATTCCGCAGGCTCCACCCCCACGATGGCGAGCGGCACATCCCGCGTGAGCGCGAGCTTCTCGCGGACCACGCCGGCGACACTCCCGAATCCCTCAAGGTGCCCTGCCCCGGCGTTGGTCACAACGGCAATGTCGGGGTTCAGGATCTCGCGATAGCGGGCAATCTCCCCCGGCACGTTGGCCCCGGCCTCGACGACCATCGCCTCGGTATCATCCGGAGCCTGCAAGACCGTGAGGGGCACCCCGACGAGATTGTTGTCGTTGGCACGGGTCCGATGCGTCCGCCACCTGGTGGCGAGGACCGCCGCGACCATGTCCTTCGTGGACGTCTTCCCGTTCTGTCCGGTGATGGCGATCACCGGTCCGGTGAAGCGCTCGCGACGTGCGTGCGCCAGCGCACCCAGCGCGTGGAGCGTATCGGGAACTGCGTAGAGCACGAGCCCGGGAACCGGGGGCGTGCCGACACGAACCACCGCTCCTGCTGCACCCGCGTCACGTGCGATGATCAGGTGGTCATGGGCATCGTGGCGCTCCCCTACAAGGGCGACGAACAGGGCCCCCGGCACCATGGCCCGGGTGTCGGTCGTCACGGCGGGATACGATCCGACCGGCGACGCGGCCACGGGGAGACCGAGTGCGGCGCGCACCTGCACGTCGGACCAGGCACGACTCATTTGCCGAAGAGCCCCAGCACGATCGCGCGCTCGTCGAAGGGCTGGTATTCGGTGCCGATGATCTGATAGGTCTCGTGGCCCTTGCCGAGGAGCAGCACCACATCCCCGGGGCGAGCCTGTCCGGTGGCCATCGCGATCGCGATATAGCGATCGAGTTCGCGCTCGTACGAGCCGCTCGGCATCCCACGCGCGATCTCATCGATGATCCGATCGGGATCTTCGGTCCGCGGATTGTCGGTGGTGAGAATCACGTGGTCCGCGAGTCGCGCCGCCATCGCCCCCATCAGCGGGCGCTTCCCACCGTCGCGATCCCCGCCACACCCGAACACCACGATGATCCGGCCTGGGGTCAGCGGGCGAAGCGCCGTGAGCACCCGCTCGTAGGCATCGGGGGTGTGGGCGTAGTCGCGGATCACATGCACCGGCGCATCGATGATCCGCTCCATCCGGCCAGGCACCTGGGGCGACTCCGCCAGCCGTGCCACCACCTCACTGAGCGGCATGCCGAGGCCAAGCATGAGCGCCGCCGCTCCGACGGCATTGCTCACGTTGAATTCACCCGGGAGCGGGATCGCCACCTCCGCGGAGCCGAACCGTCCCGTGAACCGGAACCGGCTCCCGGCCGTGAGCCCCACGAGATCCTCGATGCGAAGGTCCGCGTCGCTGGCCAGGCCCCAGCGCACGGCGCGGCGATCATGCGCCAACATCCCCCATGCGGGGTCGTCCGCATTGATCGCCAGGACCCCGTCCGCCGCAACCAGATCAGCGAGTCGGAGCTTTGCCGCGAGGTAGGCTTCCATCGTGTGGTGATAGTCCAGGTGCTCGCGCGTCAGGTTGGTGAAAATCGCCCCGGCGCAGGTCAGCGCATCGAGACGCCCCTGATCGAGTGCGTGCGAGGAGGCTTCCATCGCGACGTGCCGGACCCCCGCATCCACGAACCCGCGGAGGGTCGCCTGGAGGTCCACCCCGCCTGGTGTCGTCAGTGAGCCGGCCGTGGAGGTGATCGCACGGCCGCTCCCATCGAACGCGCCGAGTGTGCCGATGCTCCCGGCGTCGCCGTCCGCGTTCATCAGGTGACGCACCAGCGCGGTGGTGGTGGTCTTGCCGTTGGTGCCCGTGACGGCCACGAGCCGGAGCGAGGCCATCGGATGCCCGTACCAGGCCTCGGCGATCCGGCGCGCGGCAGCGCGGCCGTCGGTGACGATCACTTCCAGGACCGCATCCGTGGTCGGGTGCTCGACCACCACCGCCCCGGCCCCAGCCGCGACAGCGGCCGGCACGAAGTCATGGCCATCGGCCACCGTGCCGCGTTCCGCGAGAAAGAGGGTGTCGGTCGCGACGCGCCGCGAGTCCACCGCGATCCCCGTCGGGGTCATGTCCACCTCGGGAGCGGAGAGGAGGAGATCGTGCCGTCGGAGGACGGCGACCAGTTCCTGCAGGGTCATGGCAGCGAATCGGCGTAAAGGGTGACGACGGATGCCCGTGGCACGGAATCGCCGGCGGACGGATCGGTGCGGCGCGCGAGACCAGTCCCCCGACCCATGAGGCGGACTGCGTAGCCCGCCCGATGCAGCGCCAGGATCGCGTCGCGAACCGACAGCCCGTGCACCATCGGAATGGTGGACGGGATGGTGTCGGTACGCGCCACCGGAGCAGGCGGCCACGACATTCGGCGGAGTGGACGACTCACAGCAACGATCAAGGGGGTCTCACGCGGCGACGCGGCGGGTGGGACGACGGTGGCGCGGTCGAGCGGCGAGGTCCGGGAGGCCAGCGACTGCTGCAGGATGTTGCGCACCATGGGCGCCGCCACCAGGCCGCCATAGAACGCCATCCCGCTCGGACGATCGATCATCACGTAGACCACGACCTCGGGCGCCTCGCCGGGGAAGATCCCCGCAAAGGAACCCCGATACACGCCGGGAATGTACTGCCGGTTGACCGGCACCTTCGCCGTGCCGGTCTTGCCGATGACGCGCGCGCGATCCAGCTGGGCCTTGGCCCCGGAGCCGCCGCTGTCGGTGGCAAGCCGGAGGTACTCCAGCAACTGGTGGGCCACCGCCGGCGGGACGGCCTCACGCACTGGGACGGGGTTGTGCCGCCAGCGCGTGGTACTCGTCCCACCCTCGCGGACCTCGCGCACCAGCGATGGGGCCATCAGGCGACCGTCGTTGGCGATCGCGCCATACGCGGCGGCGATTTGCAGCGCCGAGGTCAGCAGGTAGTAGCCGGTGGCGAGCGAGGGCTGCGCCGAGATCGGAGAATCCCACTCCGAGGGGGTGCCGAGGGCGCCGCGCGTCTCGCCGGGGAAGCCCAGGCCGGGAAAGGCACCAAAGCCGAAGTCGCGAAGCACCGAGTACTGTTGCTCCGGGCGCAGCCGCAACGCGAACTTGGTGATCGCGATGTTGCTCGAGACCTTGATCGTGTGCCCAAGGGTGAGCAATCCCCCCTCCTTGTGCACATCCTCCATGACCCGATCCGTACCGGGAATCACCCAGCGACCGTTCTCGCCAAGGACGGGGGCCGTATCCGCGGCTTCGCGAAGCATCGCGGCCGCCGTGAAGATCTTGGCTGTGGAGCCGGGTTCGGCGGCTTCGACCAGCGCGGAGATCTGCGGCATCACGCGACCGGTGGCGCTATCCGTGCGCAACGACGCGATCGCCAGCACCTCACCGGAGCGCACGTCGAGCACCACGACGTCGCCACCCTTCGCCTGATGCTCCTGCACGGCACGACGCAGTTCCCCCTCCACGATCCCCTGCAACGCATGGTCGATGGTGAGGTAGACGTCCTGGCCGGGCACCGGTGCCCGAAGGACGGAGGAGGGGATCTTCACGATGCGGGATTGGTTGTCGCGGAGGTAATGGACCAAACCCGGCGTGCCGGTCAGCAGCGTATCGAGGACGCGTTCCATCCCTCCGGCGGCGCGCCCGCGATCATCGAGCAGGCCGAGGAGTGGCCGCGCGAGCTGTTCAAGCGGATAGACGCGACGCCGCACCGCTTCGAGGTGCACACCCCGCATGTGACGCAGTCGGGTGACTTCCTCGGGACCGAACTCGCCGTGAAAATAGGGATGCTCGCGACGCACTGCCTTGGTCACGTGCGCTGCCGTGATGCCCGGGAGCCGCAGGAGTTCGCGCACCACCGCCGCGCTGTCCTGCCACTGGTCCTTCGCGATCGTGAGGTGGTAGGCTTCCTGGGTCTCGGCGAGCGGCACGCCGTTGCGATCGAAGATGGTCCCGCGTCGCGCGGGGAGTGTGTCACTCGTCGTCCGCAAGACCTCGGCCTTCCGTTTCCACACCCCGTGTTGTACCACCTGCACCTGAAAGGCCCGCCCGAGTACGGCGACGCCGCCGAGGAGGAGCACCGCCTGGATCGCCGCGAGACGGGCCGACGGGGTGGCCACCTAGCGTTCCGGATCGATGCGCAAGTTCACGACCTCCGAGTCCGACGCCATGCGCAGCCCGAGGGCGGTGATCTTCGGGCCGAGGGCATCACGACTCTTCAGGGCGGCGACGCGCGACTGGAGATCCGACTTTGCCTCCCGGAGTTCGTCGCGCGCCTCCTGCAGCCGAGTGATCCGGGTCTGCACCTTGTGGGCGCGACTCTGGCGCACGACGATCATCCCGGTGGCCGTCAGGAACACCGCGGCCCAGGCCACGACGAGGTATCGCCCCTTAAGCTGCATCAGAGTTCCGGAAGAAGCGGAGTCGGGCACTGCGGGCACGCGCGTTGGTACGGACTTCCTGATCGCTGGCGATGATCGCCTTCCTCGGCTCCGCGCGCCCGAGGGGGACCCCGCCACAGGTGCATATCGGCAATCCCGAGGGACAGGTGCACCCGGCACCCCAAGCGCGGAAGGCACCCTTTACCAGTCGATCCTCGCCCGAATGATAACTGATGACGGCCAGTGTCCCGCCCGGGCCGACCGCCTCACGGAACACCGGCAACACGGCCTCGAGCCCGGCGAGCTCCTCGTTGACGGCGATCCGGATCGCCTGAAAGACGCGGGCAAAGTCGCCGGGCCCGCTGCGCGGGCCGAGGGTGGCGCGAATCGCATTCACCAGGTCGTCGCTGGTGACCAGCGCTGCCGTGGCACGGCGCCGCACCAGCTCGGCGGCCATCCGACGCGCTTGGGGCTCGTCGCCGTAGTCCCGCAGCACCTGCTGAAGCTCCGCCTCGTCCACGGCGGCGAGCCACTCGGCCGCCGTGGGGGCGTCCGGACCCATCCGCATATCGAGCGGTGCGCCCGGGCGAAAGGTGAAGCCGCGCGTGGCATCGT
>JBBRGR010000074.1:0-7720 GCA_038223815.1 Gemmatimonadales bacterium | reverse complement strand
ATGCGAACAAAGTAGTACTCGGCCATTGCCAGCATCAGGACGGCGGCGAGGCGCTTCACCCGCACCATCCACACCCCGGCACGCGGCAGGGCGGCGAGCGTGCCGGCAGAGAGTCCGACCGCGACGAGAACCGCCGTCATGCCAAGAGAGAAGACGAACAGGTAGATGAATCCCCACACGGCACTCTGCGTCGTGGCCACCCAAGTGAGGACGGCGGCAAATGCCGGGGCACCGCAGGGCGCGGCCACGAGGCCGGAGGTCGCGCCAAGAAGGAATGCGCCGCCCGGGGAATCTCCCGCGAGGCGGGCGGCCCACGCAAGAAGACGTTGGGGTGCCGCGAGGGGCAGGACATCGAGCATCGCGAGCGCGGCGACGAGCAGGAGATTCCCGAACGTGAAATACGCCCAACGATTCGACGAGATGGTGCCGAAGAGCGACCCCGTCAATCCCGCAATCAGCCCGAGTGTGGCATAGACGAGGGCGAGCCCAAGTACGTAGAGCAACGTCAACTGCGCGGTCCGGCGACGCGATCGGTCGGTGGCGCCCGCGCCGCCGAGAATCCCCGCGGTGATCGGGATCATCGGGTAGATGCACGGGGTGAGCGAGGTGGCCAGTCCTGCCAGGAAGAGCGCCAGCAGCGCGGCGACGGGACTCCCTTGCAGGAGCGCGTTCAGGTCGGCGGTCACACGGGTAATCTATACCGACCCGTGAACGCACCGCGCCCCGCTCTCCACGAGGGAGAGCGAGGCGTGGGGTCCAACGGACGGGGAAGGCGAACTAGCGCTTCGGCGTCGCGCGGAGCAGCGCCGACTTCTCCGCCGTGGGCTTGTCGCCGTGCTCAGGAGCGCGGAGATCGTAGTCGTAATCGTCTGCGATGAAGACGCGAATGCGGTAGGTCCCGAAGACACGGGTACCGTCGCCAATTGCATCATAGGAGGTCGCACGAACCAGGTATTCCTTCTGAACGCCCGTGGGGTTGGTCAGCGAGATGAGCGGGTCATTGCCGCAGTAGTCGTCGTCATCGGCAGTGATGAAAGTGAAGTCCGGGCCCGGCGTCCACGCGTAGAGATAGGTGTCTTCGTGGGTGTACGGCGCCCCGACGCAGTCTTCGCCTTCGAGCACGACCGCCACGGTCGTGAACGGGGGGACGAAGACCCGCCAGTCATCATACGGATAGCTCTCGTAGTCGCCCGGGCCCTCGTTGTAACCCGAGGAGCGATCCCAGACCGGATCGGAGATCGAGAGTTCACCGTTGCGCACATCACCCAGGAAGAGGCAGTTGCCGCAGTTGCTGTAGGTGATGACGATCTGCTGCGGATTGTTCTGCGCGCCACCGACCGTCACCGGGATGACCGCCTGGTAGCTGCCAATCGGCAACGACGCGGCCTGCGGCTTGAGCTTGAAGGTGAAGCGCCAGGCCAGCGGCGAGCGCGACAGATCCGGCAAGGTGGTCATCTCGAGCCAGTTGTTGGCACCCGTATACTGAATCGCGCCGAACTGCGGATAGCCACCCACCGCGATCAGCCCGCCAATGAGGACGGTGCGCGTGGTGACCGGAAGGGGATCAGCGGGAAGCTTCGTCCACCCCGTCACGCCAGGCGTGATGGTGTAGGTGAGCGATCCTGAGGAAAGATCCGGCGACGCCGGCGCATCGGTGTCGCCACCGCACGCCGAAAACACAAGCAGGGAGGCGGCAGCAGCCGCAGCATACCGAACGTAGGAACGCATCAGAGATCAACCTCTCGGGTGGGGTGGGACGGACAGCGATAGCGTAAGTATCGGAAGGAAGGGTATTTGGCGCAAGACCTGATGCCCCCGGTCCGAGGGATCATGCCCCCCACCGCCCCACGACATAGTGGTCCAGCATCCCCAGAAATTCCTTGACGATCCCCTCTCCACGGAGGGTGGTGACCAGCTTTCCATCCTGAAACACGGGGGCAACCGGCTCCTCAAAGGTCCCCGGGAGCGAGATGCCGAGGTCGGCGTGCTTCGACTCGCCCGGCCCATTCACCACACAGCCCATGACCGCGACCTTCATCTCCTCGACGCCCGGATACTGCTCCCGCCAGACCGGCATCTGGAGCCTGAGGTAGCTCTGGATCTCCTCGGCCATCTCCTGGAAGAAGGTCGAGGTGGTCCGGCCACACCCGGGGCAGGAGGTCACCTGGGGCGTGAAGTGCCGGATGTCGAGCGACTGCAGGATCTGCTGGGCGACCCGGACCTCTTCCGAGCGGTCCCCGCCAGGTTGCGGCGTGAGCGAGACCCGGATGGTGTCGCCGATCCCTTCCTGCAAGAGGATCGAAAGTCCCGCCGCGGAGGCGACCACGCCTTTCATCCCCATCCCCGCCTCGGTGAGGCCAAGGTGGAGAGGATAGTCGCCCCGCTTGGCGAGCATCCGGTAGACATCCACCAAGTCCTGCACCCCCGACACCTTGGCGCTGAGGATGATCCGGTCCGCGGGGAGCCCGATGGCTTCCGCGAAGGCGGCCGAGCGGAGGGCGGACTCCACCATGGCATGCATCATCACGTCGCGGGCATCCCGCGGCTCGGCAGACGCCGCGTTCTCGTCCATCAGCGTCGTGAGCAGCGCCTGGTCGAGCGAGCCCCAGTTCACACCGATGCGCACCGGCTTGTCGTTGGTAATGGCCACCTCGACGATGGCGCGGAAGTGCTCGTCGTGGCGTTTCCCGCCGACATTCCCCGGGTTGATGCGGTACTTCGCGAGCGCCCGGGCACAGGCCGGGTGCTTGGTGAGGAGCAGGTGCCCGTTGTAGTGGAAGTCGCCCACGATCGGGACGGTGACGCCGACTTTGGCGAGTCCGTCAACGATGTGCGGCACCGCCGCCGCGGCGTCCTCGTTGTTGACGGTGACCCGGACGACCTCGCTGCCGGCACGCGCCAACTCGGCGACCTGGTGAATGGTCGCCGGGATGTTGGCGGTATCGGTGTTGGTCATCGACTGCACCACGATCGGATGCGCCGAACCCACAGCAACGCCGCCAACCCGAACGGACCGAGTCTGGCGGCGCGTTACGACAGCCATGCGGTGCTCCTGATCAGCCGAGGCCGAGCTGCGAGACAAAGCGATGCCACTCGGTCGGCGTCACGGTGCCATCGAGGCGGAGCGGCTCGATCGCCGCCATGATCTCGGCGCGCGTGCCGGCAATTTGCCGATCCCGCAGCTCCTGAATCATGCGCGAGAAGCGGTGCTCATACTCGTCGGGCTTGAGCTCACCGTTCTTGAACGCGGCCGACAGCTTGGCGAGCTCCTGCGCCGCCCGGGCGGGAGCGATCGAGGCGATGGGGGCGTCGGACATGCAAACTCCTCAGAAGTGGTAGGATGGGAAAGAAGATAATCGCATATTCGGGGACCTGGGACCGGGTCATGCCTTCTTCTTCCCTGCCACCTCACACCCCGTCATCTGCCGGGTATCGGCCAGGGCGGTGATCTTCCATCCTGCGGCCGTCCGGACCAACTGGAAGGCGTCCATCCCGCAGTGGGAGAGGCGCTCGCCCATGTGGAAGGTATAGAAGGCCCAGACCGTGGCGAGGCCCCCGCCAATCCGGATCTCCGGGTCATAGAGGGTCTCGGTGAGGACCATGTCCGCTGGTGCCGCCGCAATGCTGCCGAGGAAGGCGTCGATCGACGTGAAGCGGACCGGCCGGTCGCCCTGGGGCACGCCGCCGAGGACGGTTCCGGGTGCGAAGATCGAGCGCATCATGGCGGTGTCCCTGGTGCGCATCCCGTCGAAGAGCCGCTTGACGACGGTCATCACGGAATCATGGGTCGGCGTCCTGGTATGGTGGGCGGCGTGCATCGCGTCGTGAGCGGGGTCGGCCTTCGGGGCGGTCTGCTGCGCGTGAGCGGCGGCCGGGAGCGCCAAGGTCACTGCGAGGGCCAGCATGGTGTCGAGACGCATCGGAACTCCTGGTTGGGGACGAGCAAGAGGACGGGCTGAGCGCCTCGGGAGATTCAGGGTGCTTCTACGAGAATCCCCCGCCACTTCCCCTCCCTGAACCGCAGGACGCTCAGGGTGCAGCGCGTCGCATGGCCCGCGAGGATCGCGCCCCAGACATGGAGTGGTTCGAGGGTGGTCATGCTGCGAATGGCGAAACAGATGCCGAGGGGGACGAGGACCTGCGAGGCGATCGAGATGAAGAGCGGACTCTTGGTGTCGCCCGCCCCCTGCAGCCCGCCAGTGTACGCCAGCGCCGTGGCGATGAAGACACCCGACACGGAGAGCACGCGCAAGAGCTGCACGCCCAGCGCCACCGCTTCCGCATCACGCATCCCGAAGACCGCAAGGAGCTGCGCGGGGAAAAAGAGGAAGACCAACCCCACGGCGGACGCGCCCAGCGCCGCGAAGCGAGCCGCCACGCGCACGCCCGCCTCCGCCCGATCCGGCTGCCCTGCACCAAGATTCTGACCGACCACCGTCGCCGCGGCCCCCATCAAGCCGACCGAGGTCCAGGTGATGAACGAGAACAGCTGGCCGTATGAGACGGCGTAGGCTGCCTGCGCCGCGGCGCTGGCAGCGAGGGACCCGATGACCGAGAGGAGGAGCACCCCCCCGACGTTCATTGCAACGCCCTGGATCCCAGTCGGCAGCCCGAATCGGAAGAGCGCGCGGATGATGGTGAAGTCGAGTTGGTAGCCCATCCCTTTCGGGAACGCGACCACCCAGCCGCCATGCCACAGTCGCCAGAGGCCGTACGCGCCAACAATGCCGGCGGCGAGGACCGTGCCCATCGCTGCCCCCGCCGTGCCATACGCGGGAATGGGACCGAGGCCGCGGATCAGGATCGTGTTGAAGGTGACGTTGAGGAGCGTCATCGCCACGCCGAGGCGCATCGGGGTGCGGGCGTCGCCAGCGGAGCGCAGTGCGCCGCTGAGCATGAAGAAAAGCAACATGCCCACCGAGAAGAGGCAGGTGATCCTCAGGTACGGCAGGGCCTCCGCCTGCACGGCGGGGGTCGCGTTCACGAAGCGCAACAGCGCCGGTGCGGTGAAGTAGCCGATCGGCGCGAGCACCCCGAGCGAGAGGGCAATGGCGGTGATGAACGCCTGATAGACGACCCGATCGGCGCCGAGCGCATCACGGGCGCCGACATGCCGCGCCACGAGGATGCTCATCCCGGTGAAGAGCGACATGATGAAGACGATCACCACGATGAAGATCTGATTCGCCACACCGATCGCCGCGTTGCCGGTGAAGCCGACAAAGTTTCCGACCATCGCGTGATCGACGA
This sequence comes from Gemmatimonadales bacterium, assembly GCA_038223815.1. Lineage (GTDB taxonomy): Bacteria > Gemmatimonadota > Gemmatimonadetes > Gemmatimonadales > GWC2-71-9 > Palsa-1233. The sequence continues at coordinate 2,470 of JBBRGR010000074.1, read as the reverse complement.
TGCCCTGCAGCCCACCGATGATGTTGGTGAGCATGGCGGGCCACGCCAGCTTCCAGACGGCGGCCTGCAGAGGACCTTCCACGATCGAGCGGTCGAAGCTGCGTGGCTTCGCGAGGGCAGCGGGAGCGGACACGGGGAAGAATCTACGCCGGAGGCTGGCAAAATGACGAAGGGGGGGCCGCGCCGCGAGACGTGGTCCCCCCTTCGATACCGCGGCCGGAGGACCGCGGCTGAATGCGCGGTCCGGCACTACGGTGTAAGGGCGCCGCCTGCTCCGCCCGCTACGCCCGTCTCAACCACACTCCGAAAACCCGCAGACGTGGCACTTCATGCAGCCCTCGGCGAACTCGAGCTGCGAGCCGCAATCGGGACATGCCCCCGTGAGCGTCTCCTTCATCCCGCCCATCATCATCTGCTCGGCGTCCTGCGTCACCATGACCGGTGCCGACGGCACCGGCGTCTCGGCGGTGATGGTCAGCAGGTCCTGCTGAATCCCCTGCTTCTCCGCCATGAACTTCTCGAGGGCGATCCCGACGGCATCGGGCACCGAGAGCACCTTGTTGGGCCCGAGTCCCGTGGCGCGGTCGGAGGAGATGCCGCGGAGCTGGCGGTAGACCTCCTTCATCGGAATGCCGGAGCGGAGGGCGAGTGACACCAGCCGGCCGATCGCTTCGACGTCGGCCATCAGCGCGCCGCCGGCCTTGCCGAGCGACATGAAGACCTCGAAGGGCTGACCCTTCTCATCCTCGGTGATCGTCACGTACAGATCGCCCAGGGGCGTCTGCAGGCGACGGGTGGCGCCCCGGAGCAGCTCCGGCCGCGAGCGCTTCTGACGGCGCTGCAGGTTCTCGCTCTCGAGCTCGTGGACCAGCTGCCGCAACCGCGCGATCTCGGCATCGGCCTCGGCAAGCGCCCCAGCACGTTCGGCCGCAACCTCACGGCTCGACATCTCCTCACCCGAGGAGGACATGTCGAGGTCAGCGCGCGCCGATGCCTTCCCCTCGGCCGTCGCCTGCTCCGCCACTTTCTTGGCCGTGCTCCCCGTGGAGAGGACCTGCATGTCCCGCGAGCCATCGCGGTACACCGTCACGCCCTTGCAGCCGAGCTTGTAGGCCATCCGGTAGATCTCCTCGACGTACTCCTCCGTCGCATCGTGCGCGAAGTTGCAGGTCTTGGAAATGGCGGAGTCGTTGTGATCCTGGAATGCCGCCTGCATCTGGATGTGCCACTCGGGCGCGATGTGGTTGGCGGTCACGAAGACGCGCTGCCACTTCGCCGGCACCTCGGAGAAGTTGATGTGCCCCTCGGCGGCGATGCGGCGCATCAGCTCCTCCGAATGCCATCCCTCACGCTTGGCGACGGCAATGAAGTCCTCGTTCACGTCCGGCATCAGGACGCCGGCCTGATTGCGCATGAAGGCCACGGCGAAGAGCGGCTCGATGCCCGATGAGCAGCCGGCGATGATCGAGATCGTGCCGGTGGGCGCCACGGTGGTCACATTGCAGTTGCGGAGCTTCCGCATCGGACGGATCCGCTTCCCCTTGGTGTCGCGGGCGCAGCTCTTGTCCGGGCCCCAGATGCTCTTCTCCCACTCGGGGAAGACCCCACGGATCCCGGCGAGGCGCTCCGACTCCACCTTGGCCTCGTCATCGACGAAGGCCTGGATCTTCCGACCGAGCTCGACGGCTTCGGTCGAGTCGTAGGGGATGCCCATCTGGATGAAGAGGTCCGCGAGCCCCATCACGCCGAGGCCGATCCGGCGAATCCGGTTGGCGAGATCGGTGATCTCGGGCAACGGATACGCGTTGGCGTCGATGACGTTCTCGAGGAAATGCGTGGTCAGGTGCACCACGCGCCGGAGCCCGTCCCAATCGATCGCACCGTCCACCACGAACTCGGCCAGATTGATCGAGCCGAGGTTGCAGACGTCGTACGGGAGCAGGGGCTGCTCGCCGCAGGGATTGGTGGCCTCGTAGGTCCCGAGATGCGGCACCGGGTTGTAGTGGTTGGCACGATCGATGAAGAAAACACCCGGCTCGCCGGTCTTCCAGGCGCCGTGGATGATCTTCGCCCAGACCTCGGAGGCGAGCAGCTCGCCCACAACGTGCTTGGTCCGCGGATCGATCAGATTGTACGACTCGCCCTGCTCCAACGCGGCCATGAAGGCATCGGTGATGCCGACCGAGATGTTGAAGTTGGTGATCTTGGTAATGTCCGACTTGCAGGCGATGAAGTCGAGGACATCCGGGTGATCGACGCGGAGGATCCCCATGTTCGCGCCACGACGCGTGCCCCCCTGCTTCACGACGTCGGTCGAGGCGTCGTAGAGCGACATGAACGAGATCGGTCCCGAGGCGACGCCCATGGTCGAGCGGACGATGTCGTTCTTGGGGCGGATCCGCGAGAACGAGAAGCCGGTGCCACCACCGGACTGGTGAACCAGCGCCATCGCGCGGAGCGTGTCGTAGAT
>JBBRGR010000073.1:0-7812 GCA_038223815.1 Gemmatimonadales bacterium | reverse complement strand
GGCACCACTTCGCCATGATCGACCCGCCGCGCGACACGATGCCGGTGGTGCGACGCGCTGTCATCGGCACATAGCGCAGCAGCACTCCCGCATGCACGGTGAAATAGTCGACACCCTGCTCTGCCTGTTCGATCAGTGTGTCGCGATAGACCTCCCACGTCAGGTCTTCGGCGACGCCGCCGACCTTCTCGAGCGCCTGATAGATCGGCACCGTGCCGATCGGCACCGGCGAATTGCGGAGAATCCACTGCCGCGTCTCGTGGATGTCCTGGCCGGTCGAGAGATCCATCACGGTATCGGCGCCCCAGAGCGCCGACCAGCGGAGCTTCTCGACCTCCTCCTCGATCGAGGAGACGACGGCCGAGTTGCCGATGTTGGCATTGATCTTCACGTGGAAGCCGCGGCCGATGATCATCGGCTCGACTTCGGGGTGATTGATGTTGGCGGGGATGATGGCACGACCGCGGGCCACTTCGCTCCGGACAAACTCCGCGGGCATTCCCTCGCGCAACGCGACGAACTCCATCTCCGGCGTGATCTCGCCCTTCCGGGCATAGTGGAGCTGGGTCACCGGGCCGGTGCCTCGCACGACCAGACGGCGGAGCCCCTCGGGCATGGCGACGCCGAGGGCCTGGTCGCGTTCGGGCCGGAGTTCGACGGTGCGGGCGCGGATCCACGGATCGCGGATCGGCGGGAGCCCCTGCCGGACGTCGACGCCCTGGGGCCCGGAGGTGTCGTAGACCCGGAGCGGGGCGTTGGGGGTGCCGTCGGGGGAATCGGCGAGGGTGATCTCGCGCATCGGGACCCGCACGCCGTGCGGACCCTCGAGGTGCACCTTCTCGGAGCAGGGGAACGCCTCGGCGAACGTCGAACCGGGGAGGAGGGCGGTGGTCATCAGGCAGGACCTCGTGCGGGGTCGCCTCCCTCCGCCGGTATGAGCCGGGTCAGGTTCAAAGGGTGCGTCTCAATCCCGGCCCCGAAATGGGCCGGGATGCCCCTGGCGACGTCAGAAAGATATCGCCAGCGGCCACCTCTGGCGCACGCGCGCCCGCTTCCCGATATTGTAACGGAAGCCGCCATCCCCCGACGGCTCTGGCAGGGTACCCGCCCGGGCACCCGACATGGCGTTGTGCGGCGCCCTGCGTTCGGGGACACTTCCGTCCCGATTTCTCCGTTGGACAGGAGTTCCCATGCGGCACTTCGCACTTCTGGCAGCAGTCCTCACCCTGAGTCTGGCCGCCACCGCAACCCCGGCCACCGCCCAAGGCTTCATCGGGGGTGGCGTCACCACCCCGATGGGCGACTTCGGCGATGGGGCCAAGCTGGGCTACGCCGTCAACGCCGGCTTCCGGCCCTATCAGTCGGCTGACAAGCGGATGTCGATCTGGGCCGAGGGGCTCTATGGGGCGAACAATTTCAAGAACAACGTGGACGGCAAGGTCACGCTCTTCGGTGGCTTCGGCTCCGTCACGTACAACCTGCCCGCCGAGGCCAGCGCGGTGCCATACCTCATTGGCTCGGTGGGCTACCTCTCCAGCAAGGCCGAAGTCGCCAACGTGAAGTTTGATGCCGAAGGGGCCCTCGGTTTCGGTGGCGGCGTCGGCGTCGGCATCAAGAAGTTCTACCTCGAGAGCCGGTACCTGACCTCGAGCAAGAACGGCAATACCACGGCGTTCATCATGTGGACGGCTGGCTACACGTTCTAGACGGGAGTCGTGCGGGATGAACCGTGAGACGTGAGACATGAAACGGGCACAGGTCCGGCACACGTCTCACGTTTCACCCCCCACCTCGCACCGTTCCCCGTTCACCGTTCCCCGTTCACCGTTTACTCTTCCCGCATGATCCTCCTCGACGGCATCGGTCGCCGACTCGCGCGCTACCTGACGAAGCCACGGCACGATCGTGTCCACTACACCACCGGTCAGCCGTCCACGCTTGCTGCCACGCTCCGCCCGGGCGATGTCCTGCTCGTCGAGGGCAGCTCGCGCGTCTCCGCCGCGATCAAGTACCTGACGCAGTCGACCTGGTCCCACGCCGCGCTCTGCATTGCCACGGCCAATCCCCAGGCGTCCACCGAGGCGGAGGCGTCGATCCTCCTCGAAGCCGACGTCGCGCAAGGTGTCCAACTCGTTCCGCTTTCCAAGTATGCCACGCTCCACACCCGGATCTGTCGCCCCGTCGGACTGCGACCGGACGAGATTGCGTCGGTGCTGCAATTCGCGCTCGGGCATGTCGGCTACCGCTATGACGTCAAGCACATCGTGGACCTCGCCCGGTATCTCTGGCCCACGCCACCGGTGCCGATCCGCTGGCGGCGGCGCCTGCTCGCCCTCGGGAGCGGGGATCCCACCCGGGCGATCTGCTCGGCCCTGATCGCCCAGGCGTACCACCGGGTGGGCTACCCGATCCTCCCGACCGCGCAGCTCCTCCCGCCCCGCGACCCGGCGGCCTCGGCCGAGTACACGGAAGCGCTGCATATCCGCCATCACTCCCTCTTCACCCCACGCGACTTCGATGTCTCACCGTATTTCGACATCGTCAAGCCGACGCTGGCGCAGGGATTCGACCCACACCGCCTTACCCTGATCACCGATCCCCTCGGCGGGCACTGACCGGGCTAGTTTTCGGGGGCACCCTGTCCACTACCCGAGGCAACCTCCTGATGCTGCGCTCCCTCCGGCTGACCGCCCTCCTGCTTGCTGCGGTCGCCTGCTCTACCACCGACGCTCCACGCCGGGAACCCCAAGTGATCGAAACGACCCCCTTCGCCACCCCCCTCGGCGTCAACCTTGGCGCCTCCACCAAGCTGGCCAGCGGGATGTATATCCGCGACATCACGGTCGGCACCGGGGCCGATGTCGTCGTCGGCCAGAATGTCTCGATGCGCTACACCGGCGCGCTGAGCAATGGGACGCAGTTCGATGCCAACACCAGTGGCACCCCGTTCTCCTTCCGCCTCGGCAGTGGCCAGGTCATCGCCGGTTGGGATCAGGGCGTTCCCGGCATGAAGGTCGGCGGCGTGCGGCACCTGATCATCCCGTCGCTCCTCGGCTACGGTCGCAACGACTTCGGTCCGATCCCGGGCGGCTCGATCCTCGTCTTCACCGTCACGGTGGTCTCGGTCCCGTGACCGGATGAATCCGGCCCTGCAGGTGCTGCTCGCCTTCCTGGCCGGATTGGGCGCCGGGATCGCTGTCCCCTCCGACGCGATCCTTGGCGCCGTGGCGCCGGTGGGCACGCTCTGGATCAATGCACTCCGGATGCCGATCCTCCCGCTGATCGTGATGCTCACAATCGCCGGCATCGCCAAGGCGCGCGACACCCGGGAGGCCGGCGCGCTCACCGGGCGCGCCGTCCTCACCTTCCTCGTGCTGCTGGTGGTCTTCACCGCCATCATGACGCCACTCGCACCCCTGCTGCTTGCGGGGCTGCCGCTCGATCCGACGGCCACCGAGGCCTTGCGCGCCTCGGCCAGCACCGACGCCGCAAGCGGCGGCGCGCAGTTGACCGTCAGTGGCTGGCTGCTCTCGCTGATTCCCACCAATCCGATCAAGGCCGCCGCGGACGGCGCGTTGCTGCCGCTCGTCTGCTTCGCGCTGCTGTACGGACTCGCGCTCACGCGGATGTCGGATGCCGTGCGCACGCGTCAGGGCGAGGGGGCGCAGGGGATCGCGGACGTGCTGATCGTGATCATCCGGTGGGTGCTGCTGCTCGCGCCGATCGGGGTCTTTGCCCTCGCGTACGGCCTTGGAGCCAAAGTGGGGGCACCGGCCGCCGCCGCGGTCGCGCGCTACCTCGTGGTCACGTCGCTCGCAATCCTGGTCGGCGGATTCCTGCTCGGGGTCATCACGGTCGTGATCGGCCGCGTGCAGCCGAAGCTCTTCGTTGCCGCGATCGCCCCCGCACTGGTGATCGCCTTCTCGTCGCGCTCCTCCTTGGCCGCGCTGCCGGTGCTGATCACGGGCGTTCGGGAAAAGCTGCGGCTCCCCGAGCCAGTCATCGGCGTGGTGATTCCACTGGCCGCCTCGATTTTCAAGTTCAATGCGGCGATCACCTGGGCACTCGGCGCGGTGTTCGTCGGCGCGCTCTACGGGATCGAGCTGCACGCCACCCAGCTGGTGACCTTCGGGATCGGCACCGTTTTGCTCTCACTCACGACGCCCGGCATCCCCAGCGGTGGCTTCCTCGTGCAGGCACCACTCTACCTTGCCGTGGGGCTCCCTCCGGAAGGCCTCGGCATCCTGATCGCCGTGGACCTGGTGCCCGACGTCTTCAAGACGGCGATCAACGTGACGGGCTACGCCAGCGCCGCCGTGATCGCCGCGCAGCGGTGAGCGGGGAAACCGCTCACTCTCTATCCTTGAACATCTCCCACAACTGCGAGTGCTTGGTGTCCAATGGCACCAGGCGCCCGTCGATGAAGAGATACTTGGTCTCGGTGCGCGCCTCGAGCAGGTCGCCGGTGGTCACCACCAGGTTGGCGATCTTGCCGACCTCGAGGGAGCCGAGCTGGTCGCCCACGCCGAAAATCTGTGCGGGCCAGAGCGTCACGGCCCGGAGCGCATCCTCATGGCTCAATCCGAATGCGGCGGCAACCCCTGCCACATACGGCAGGTCGCGCGTGACCGGCGTGTCCTCGCCGGAGGTGATCGCGAAGCGCACTCCCGCGGCGGCGAGCTGTCCGGGGAGCGTGTAGTTCACGTCGTACGGATCGTCCTCGCGTCCTGGCAGCGCGCGGACGCCGCTGAGCAGCACCGGGACGTTCTTCTCCTTGAGGAGGTCGGCGACCTGCAGCGCGTCGCGACCACCGAGGATGATCGGCCGGATCTTCACGGAGTCGCTGAAGGCGATGATGTCGCGGATGTTGGCCGCCGTGGTGCCGGCAAAGAGCACCGGCATCGTGCCGTTGACCACCGGCTGCAGCGCCTCGAGGGCGAGGTCGGTCGGTGGACGCCGCACGCTCCGGTCGGACGCCGCCGCTGCCACGGCCTTTCCGTAGGCGCGCGCGTCCTCGAACATCGCCGTGAGCGAATCACGCTGCGCCGTCGCAGCGCCGGCACCGCCGGCACCGACGCCACCACCCCCCCCGCGACCGCCACCACCACCGGGCAGCGTGATCACCATCGCCACCTTCGCGACGGCCGCCATCGCCGGCGGGGTGTCGCCGGCCAGATGCATCAGCGCCGCGGTGCCGGAAATCACGCCGCTGCCCGGCCGCGTCACCACATGGGTGATGCCGACCACGCGGGTCACCCCGATCATCGCGCTGTGCGGATTGAAGCCGTTGAGCGCATGTGCCTGCGGATTGAAGGAGCCGACCTCGCTCGCATCCATCGTGGCGTTGGCGCCCTGGGGAATTTCGGCGAGGCCGATCTGGTTCCCCGCGTCCATCATCCCCGGGTAGATCGAAAGGCCGGTTCCATCGATAACGGTCGCACCGGCGAACGCCGCGACGGAGGTGCCGATCGCGGTGATCTTCCCGCCGCTGATCACCAGCGAGCCGTTGGCGATCACGGGGCCGTTCACCGGGACAATCCGCGCGTTGCGGATCACGAAGGTGCCCTGGGGACCGGGACGCGGATTGTACGAGCCGAGCTGCGCGGCGACCGGTGCGGCCGACACCAGGGCGACGGCCCCCATCACGGCGACCTGCTGCATGAGGCGCGACATCAGCGGCTCCCCGACGACAACGTGGCAGGAGGAGCCCCGGCACCACCGCGGCCACCTGGACCGCCGCGGCCGCCCGGGGCCAGGTTCGGTTCGGCCTGCTCGAGTTTGGCGCGTTCCGCCGCACGCTCGGCGCGGAGCTCCGCGTCGCGCGCCTTCGAGAAGAAGACCTCGCCATCGATGAAGGTGTAGTCCGGCGACGCGTAGACGCTCAGCGGGTGGGCGTTCCAGAGGACCACATCGGCCTCCTTCCCCACCTCGATCGAGCCGACGCGCGCCTCGAGTCCGAGCTGCACGGCGCCATTGTAGGTGATGATCTTCAGCGCCTCGTCCTCGGTGAGGCCGCCGTAGCGCATCATCTTGGCCGCATCGATGTTGAGCCGCCGCGCGCGGCCGTCATCGTCGGAATTGATCGTGGTCAGCACGCCGTGGCGCACCAGGATCGCGACGTTGTACGGAATCGCATCGTACGCCTCGATCTTGTATCCCCAGCTGTCGGCAAAGCTCGACAGGCCGGCGCCGTGCCTGGCGATCTCGGAGGCGATCTTGTACCCCTCGAGGCCGTGCTGCAGCGTCCTGATCTTGAAGCCGAACTCGTCGGCGAGGTTGATCAGCATCAGCATTTCGTCGGCGCGGTACGAGTGCGCGTGGACAAGGCGCTTTCCCTCCAGCACCTCGACCAGCGGCTCGAGTTCGAGGTCACGCCGGGGCGCGATCAGCCCGACTTCCTTCTTCACCACACGCGCACGGTACTCGGCCCACGCGGTCTGATAGTCACGCGCCCGGCTGAAGGCATCGCGCAACACCACTTCCTGCCCCATGCGGGTGGTCGGATAGCGGCGCGGTGCCGCCGGCTGTCCCTGCACGATCACCGTGTTCGAGTTCTTGCGGGTCACATTCTCGCCCAGCGCGAACTTGATTCCGGGCATCGCGCCTGGCACCAGCATCTCCTGCGCCGACCGACCCCACTTCAGCTTCACCACGGCATTCTGGCCGCCGATGGTGTTGGCCGAGCCGTGGAGGATGTTGAGCATCGTGGTGCCACCGGCCAGCGCGCGGTAGATATTCGGCGCCGTCGGGTTGAGGGCGTCGTGCATCCGCACCATCGACGTCACCGAGAGCGAACCCTCGTTGGTCGCGTCGCTCATCATGTGCGAGTGCGGATCGATGATGCCGGGCATCAGGTACTTCCCGGTGCCATCGATGGTGACCGCGCCGGCAGGGGCGGCGAGGTTCTTCCCGATCGCCGTGATCTTGCCGCCCTGCAGCAGGACGTCGGTGGCCGGCAGCGTGCCCTTGGTCACCGTCATCACGGTGGCGTTGCGGATCAGCGTGGGGGTCGGACGCTGGGAGGACAGGGGAGCAACCGCGGCAAGCAACGCCACGACCGCGGCGGGCTGCATCATCAGGGCCTCGCGTGTGGTGATCATCTCAGCGCTCCTGGCTGGCGGTGAAGCGCGACGTGCCGTGGCCCGGAACGAAGAGCTCGCCCCGCAGCTGACCGTCACGCAGCGATCCGGTGAAGAGCGCGCGCTCCATCCCGTCGTGGTGCATCAGCAGGGCGGCGAAGCGGAACGCGCCGCGCTCGTCCACTGTGCCACCCAGCAATTCGGATGACCCGAACGCCCCTTCGAGCACGCCCGCCACCGCCGCGCCATCCTGCCGCAGGGCGAAGGTCACGTCGTGCTCGGCCCCATCGAAGGCAAGGACCGTGGTCCAGTGGCCGTCGAGCGCGCCAGAACGGCCCGCGCGACCCCCACCGCCTGCTGCCGCCGCCGCGGGCGTCGCAGCCACCGTCACCGGCATCCCATCAATGAAGAGCTGGCGCACCGTGGTACCCGCAGCAAAGACATCGCCCGTCGTGATCGTCAGGTTGGCGATCCGACCCGCCTCAAGGGACCCGACACGGTCGGCGACGCCGAAGAGCTGCGCCGGCGTGGACGTCAGGGCACGGAGTGCTTGCTCCTGGGTCAATCCCGCGGTCACGGCGCGCCGGACATTGGCCAGGAACTCCGGGAACGAGCCTCCCGAATGGAACGCGTAGCGAACGCCGGCCGCCTGCAGCACCGCGGGACCCTGCGGAGCCTCGACCCGCTCGCGCAGGACGCGCAGCGCTTCCGGCTCCGCGTCCGGCGACGCGGC
>JBBRGR010000072.1:0-7823 GCA_038223815.1 Gemmatimonadales bacterium | reverse complement strand
CCCCGAGGGCACCAACAAAGGTACGACGATCCATCTAGAGCTCCTTGCGCTTGAGCGCGCGCACGGCGTAATCGGCCGCGCGCGCCGTCAGCGCCATGTACGTGATTGACGGGTTCTGGCACGCCGACGAGGCCATGCAGGCCCCATCGGTGACGAAGACATTCTTTGCCTCCCAGAGTTGGTTCCACTTGTTCAGCACCGACGTCCTGGGCTCCTTCCCCATCCGCGCCGTCCCCATCTCGTGAATGGTCAGCCCCGGCGGGGTGGTGTTGTCGTAGGTCGCGACGTTCGTGCACCCGGCGGCCTCGAGCATCTCGGCGGCGGCGACCTGGGCATCCTGCATGATCGCCCGTTCGTTGTCGCGCCACTGCATGTCGATCCGGAGCACGGGGATCCCCCACTTGTCCACCACCGTCGGATCGATCACGACGCGATTGTCGGCATGGGGGAGGCACTCGCCGAAGCCGCCAAGCGACATCCGCCATTCTCCATACTCCGGCACCCTGAGCGCCCGCTTGAAGTCGGCGCCGAACCCCTCGCGCGCCACCCCGCGCTGCCAGCCCGACACGTTCCGGTACCCGCCCCCCTGATAGGCATAGCCACGGAGGAAGTCGGGGTGCTTCTCGGTCACGTTGCGAAAGCGTGGCACGTAGATCCCGTTGGGCCGGCTCCCGAAGGTGCGCTGATCCTCGAAGCCCGGTACCGTGCCCCGCGCACCAGTCTGCATCGTGTGATCCATCAGGTGACGTCCGAGGGCCTCATTGTTGCCACCAAGTCCGTTCGGGTGGACCCGACTCCGTGAGTTGAGCAAGATGCGGGTGGACTCGAGCGTGGAGGCACAGAGGAAAACGATCCGCGACTGGAACTCCATCACCTGCATGGTCTGGCCATCGATCACGCGCACGCCGGTGACCTTCCCGTTGGCATCATCCCAGGCGATCTGCGAGACCACCGAGAAGGGACGGATGCGGCAGCGGCCGGTGGCCAGGGCATCCACGAGCGTGGTCTGCACCGAGTTGAAGTACGCCGCCGTGGTGCAGCCGCGATGACAGTCGCCACAGTAGTGACACGGTGCCCGACCGTTGTGGGCCTGCGTGAGGTTGGCGGTACGCCCCACCGTCAGCACACGCTTCCCACCAAACGCCTTGGTGAGCCCGTCGCGCACGAAGCGTTCGGAACAGCTCATCTCCATCGGCGGGAGGAAGGGGCCATCCGGAAGATGCGCGAGCCCCAGCTTCTCGCCGGAGATCCCCGCGTAGCCCTCCACGTAATCGTACCAGGACGCGATGTCGCGGTAGCGGATCGGCCAGTCGGTGCCGTGGCCGTCCTTCGCGTTCGCCGCGAAATCGAGGTCGCTCCAGCGATAGCACTGCCGGCCCCACATGATCGACTTGCCTCCGAGCTGGCGACCGCGGATCCAGTCGAAGGGGCGGCCCTCGGGCGTGGTGTAGGGATTGTCCACGTCGTCCACGAAGAACTGCGCCGCGCCTTCATCACAGGCATAGCACTTCCGCTGTACCGACTGCCGGGCCGTCAGGCGCTTCTGATCGCCGAGGTAGCGATAGTCCATCTCGAAGGCGGGCGCATTCATCAGGTAGTCGCGTGCCGGATCAATCGTGCGCCCAGCCTCGAGCACGAGGACTGAGAGCCCCTTCTCGCTCAGCTCCTTCGCGGCCCAGCCCCCCGAAATGCCGCTCCCGATGACGATGGCGTCGTACGTCGCGCGCCGCATCACGTCCCCGCGATCGGCACGCAGCCGTCGTAGCGTCCGGGGTAGAAGTCCACCTCAAGCTCTTCCTGGATGCCGACGCGCGAGGTGTAATAGCCGTACAGCGTCAGGTACTTGAGGTCGCGCCAGAACGAGGCGGCCGGCGTCGGCGTGGCGAGGGTGGCCTTCTCGACCAGGGCGAGGATCTCATCCTGCGCGGGTGGTGCCAGATCGACGAAGAGTTTCTGCGCCGAGGCATTGCTCCGCCGATCAAGATCCACCAGACCTGCGAGAAAACGCTTCTGCCGCGCGGCGTCGTAATGATCGGCCACGATCTTCTCGGCGAAGCGATGACACTCCGCCTCGCGCGCGCCTGGGGTCTCGGTATCAGGGATGATCCGGTCGCACGCCGCGGCCACCGTGTGCATCTGGTGCGCATCGAAGAAGCTGAGCGGCGAGCGGTCGGCCATCAGGTGGGCATGCGTCCGCTCTCCCAGCGCGAAGAGCTCATCAGCTGGAATGGCGGCGAGCGCAGAAACCCCGCCCAGCAGGCGAAGGAGGTCGCGACGGTGCATGGGACGGCGTCCGTGCTAGGGGATGAGGGAATTTGGGTGTGGGGGCGGGGATACGCTAGCAGCGAGAAGCGAGAGGCCTCGGGGTTGTGTCATCCTGAGCGAAGCCCGCAAAGCGGGCGAAGTCGAAGGATGACACGTCCCCGCGCTTCTCCCCTCTCGCTGCTCGCCCCTTATGGCGCCTTCTGCTCCCACCCTCCCACCAACGCCCTGACGCCTGTGCCGATGAGGCCGCCGATCAGCGCCCCCTTCGCGCCATGCTCCTTGCGCTCCCACACGGTCGCCATGTTGGCGAGCGGAATCTCCCGCGCGCTGGCCGGAGCAGCGACGAGCGACGGGGGGGCCAGCAGGAGAGCGACGAGCGCGACGTGGTGGCGCCTGGGAACTCCCGAAGGACCTAAAGATCCGCGATGAAATCCTCGACCAACTTGGCGACCGCCCCCGGATGGTCCATCATCATCCAGTGGGAAACCCCTGCCAGCTCCGCGCGCGGCAGCGTTGGGCGGAGGGCATGGAGTGCAAAGTCGGCCGCATTGGCTGGCGCAGTCACAAGTAGTAGTGATCCAACATACGCATCGACCGCGATTGTCGGCTTATGCCGTAGTAGTGACTTGTACATCGTTACAATCATGGGGCGCGGTGCCGCCAGGATCGCTGCCCGCACCCTGCGCTCCGTTTCTGCCGTCGCCCCCTCGAGCGCAACGTCGAACGCCCCCTCCACCGTTTCGACGTAGTGGGCGTCGTGCTGAAGCCCAGCGATGAAACCGGCCAGCGCCTCCGGCGGCACAAAGGAGAAGTCGCCGGCCGCGTCCAACAGCATCAGTCCGGCGACCTTCCCCGCCATCCGCGTCGCCGCCTCAAGGGCGACACTCGCCCCGAAGGAGTGACCAACCAGGACCACCCGTTCCGCGTCGAGCGCCTCGACCACCGCCACCAGATCTTCGGCGTGCGCCGCGATCGTGTAGTCGCCATCCGTGGGCTGCGTCGAGCGGCCGTGCCCCCGCAGCTCGGGGATGACGACCCGGTGCCCCGGCCCCAACGCACGCACCAGTGATGACCAGAACGACGCATCCCCCGCCATCCCGTGCACCAGCACGAGCGGCAGGGGACCCTGGCCATGTTCCTCCACGGCCAGCAGGCAGGCGGGACCTGGGATGCGGCGCATGGGGGAATCTAAGTCGCTGGTCGTTGGCCGTTAGGCATTCGCCAGGATTGTCATCCTGAGCGAAGCCCCGCCGCCGAAGGAACTCTCTCCGATGCGCTCGGGAAGAGGTCCTTCGACTGCGCGTCGGCTGCGCCGCCGCTTCGCTCAGGATGACACTATCGTACCGGCAACCACCTGACGACGAACGAGCAACGACGAACAACGAACGACCTAGTTGGCCCCAAACCGACTCCGCACCACCGTCACCACGCCCTCCCGCACCACCACGGTCCACAACTGCGTGTATTCGCTGTCGGGCAGGTCGCCGACCTTGGGTCCACCGAGCGCTTCGACCACGGCGCCGACCGTGTTGCTATGCCCGACCACCAGCACCGTGCCGCCGAGCTCACGGGCTTTGGCGGCCATCGCGGTTGCGTGGAGCTTCACCCCGCCTTGGGGGGTGATCGGCACCACGAGCGGCGTGAGGCCGAAGCGCTTCGCGACGGGCGCCGCCGTCTCACTGTTGCGGAGGTAGGGCGTCACCAGAATCGCCGTGACGTTGGCATCGGCGAGCGCGCTGTCCAGTGCTGCCGCGCGCGCCACACCGCCTGGGCTGAGCGGGGGGTTGCCGGCCGGCTGGGCGGCCTTCTCCGCGTGACGCACCACGATGACGGTGACCGGGCGGGTGGTGTCGGCGGGAGCGGTGAGGAGCAGGGAAAAGAGGAGAGTGAGCATGGAATGAAGGTATCGTCGTTGGTCGTGAGTCGTGAGGGGGCTGCCCCGAAGGCTGTCATCCTGAGCGAAGCTGTCGTGAAGTCGAGGGACCTCCGGAGTTCATCGAAAGGTCCTTCGACGGCATGTCGGCTGCGCCGCCGCTTCACTCAGGATGACAATATCGTACCGACAACCACCTCTCCCCGCGCCTCCCGCTCAAACCGATTCCCCAGATAGGCATCCTCACCTCGTGCCCAGGCCAGCCCCGAGGCCACGGCGTATGCCAGCGGGAAGAACGGCCCCCACCGCTCGCCCTGGGTGACGTGGACCCGTTCGTGGTCCCGCCACTGGTCGAGGGTCGCCTGATCCACGGCCAGGATCACGTGGCCGAGGGTGATCGCGGCCGGGCGCATGCCAAGGCCGATGCGGGGGAGGAGACGAGGGAGCCAACCGCCGCAGGCTTCAAGCGTATGGTCACAGCGGACCAGCGGAGCGCGACAGATGGCGGCGAGGGTCACACCGGCGAGGGAGAGGGGGGAGGGCCAGAGGTGTTTGAGCATCGCCTCACGACTCCCTCTCATAGCGCTCTACCAACTCCGCCACCAGCGCACGCACCTTCGGATCGGCTCCTTCGAGGTCGATCCGCCGCCAGGCGCCGCCGACCTGCTTCGCGATGAATGCGGCGGCGAGTGCCAGAAATGCGGCGGGGAGGATGGCACGTCCTCCCATCACGCGCGCGAACAACGCCGTCGAAAAGGCGAGCGTGAGTGCGCCGACGGCCGCCGCGACCTGACCGCCGGTGCGCGACGCCGGCGAGAGCCAGAGATCGCCCTGCTCATCCCACGCAAGCCACCGGCGCGTTCCGGGAAGTTGCACGCCCCACCACGCGGCACGACCCCGAAGCGTTTCAAGCCAGATTGCGAACGCGCCGCGCTGCTCCGGGCCGAGCAGGCGCGCACCGATCACATCCGGCGCCATTCCGGCGTAGAGGACGAGCCGCGCGCGGTCGTCGGTCGCGCCCAACTCCTCCGTCTTGGTCGCGGCACGCGCGGCGAGTCGCTCAACCACCGACCAGGGATCGGGGCGCGGCCGGGTGACGTCGTCGCTCACGGCCTGCGCGTCGGCGCCGCGTCGAGCACCGTGCCACCGATCACGCAGGTGGTGATCTGCGGACCCGAGCAGGCGCGGGCAATGCCCTCCGCCAGCGCCTTGGACCGCTCGAGCTCGAGCAGCGCGGGATTGCTGGCATACGCCTGCGCCTGCAGTCGCGTCGCTTCGGCCTGGGCCTGCGCGCGGATCACGGTGGCGCGCGCCGCCACCGAATCGATCGCAAAGCGCTTGAGCGTCGAGTCGAGCACCTGCGCCTGCGCCACTGCCCCAATGCGCGCGTCTTCGATCGTCTTCGGGATCTTGATGTCGCGCACATAGGCGCGCTTGATCATCGCGAGATCACCCAGCTTGCGCTGGATGTGCGCACGCACCGAGTCGGAGAGCTCCGTGCGCCGATTCGAGAAGATGTCCGCCACCGTCCAGCCAGCGAGCGCCGTACGGTACCCTTCGCGGATCGCGTTGAGGATCTCGATCTCGGCGGCGGCCGGTGTGCGCTTGGCAATGAACACGGTGTTCACCGAGGCGGGGTCGTAGGCGTACACCACGCCGACATCGCCGGTCACCGTCACCGGGTCGGCCGTCTGTGCCTCGATCTGCTCGGTGCTCCCCTGCGACGGGAAGTTCACGTCGGTCAGCGGGAAACAGGTCGCCTCGCTGAAGACGGTCAGCGCCATCCCCGTCGTCATGTGCTCGTCCACGACTTTGCCGAATCGGGTTTCGATGCAGTAGTCCGTCTGATCAACCTTGGTACACCCAGTGAAGAAGACGGCGAGCGCCACCATCGTCACGAAGAGGATGCCGCCGATCGCACCGAAACGAGCCATGGAAGGGTCCGGGTTTGAGGTGGGATCAATTTAAGCGGGCAGGGGCGACCCATGCGTCGCCCCTACGACTCAATCACCACCGCCGTCCCCGACGCCGAGACCATCAGCATCCCGCCACCCGCCCCCATCTGGATGCTTTCGAAGTCCAGGTCGACGCTGACCACGGCGTTGCCGCCGAGCTGTGCCGCGAACTCGCACATCTCGTTGACGGCAATCTCCTTCGCCTTGCGCAGTTCTTCCTCATAGGCGGCGGAGCGACCGCCGACGATGTCACGGATGCCGGCGAAGAAGTCCTTGAAGATGTTCGCGCCGAGGATCGCCTCACCTGAGACGAGCCCGAGGACGCGGACAGTCGGATGTCCCGCAACCGATTCAGTAGTCGTGACGAGCATGTCGGGCAGTTCTCCTGTCAGGTTATTTGGCGAGGAACTTCTCGTACAACCAGAGGACAATGATGGCACCGATCACGGAGCCGATGAAGCCAACGCCACGGCCCATCCCGAGCATGCCGGAGAGCAGAGAACCGACAAACGAGCCGGCGATACCGAGGAGGATCGTCATGATGATCCCACCGCCCTGCTTTCCCGGGTAGAGCATCTTGGCGACGAGGCCGGCGAGAAAGCCGATCAGGATGGTATACAGCATCGAAACGCTCCTTGAGTGAGTCCATTGTGGGGAAGGGACGTACGCACACAACGAGGGAGACGATTCGCGAGTTTCACCTTGCACCAAATGAGCGACCGCTTCGATCAGGCGACGGCGTCGGTGTCGATCTGGCCACTGATTCGACGCGAGAGGTGGGACCAGCTCATCCCCATGGCCAACACCATCGCCAGCACGACGAGGACCACGTGTGCGACCGCTTGGCCCTGCATCGAGAGGACGGACCATGACGAAAGGAGCCAGACGACGCCGGCGCAGACCGCGGCGACCATCACGGCGCCGGCGACGCCAAGGGAGCGGCGTGTTGCCTGGAGGTAAAGGACCCAGCCAATGACCAGCACCACGCCGAGGAGAAACTTGAGCGGTGCCTGGACGCCCGCCACGCCGGCCCCCTTCCCGACCAACGGGAGGAGTGCCCAGTGGACGAACGAGGTTCCCGTGGGATTCCAGGTGGCATAGACCAGCAGCAGCGCCAACACGAATCGCACCGCAATCCCGCTCCAGGAAATCCCTTCGCCTCTGCTGGCCATGCGGACGACTCCGTGTGATCGCGGTGAAGGTCGGCCTGTAGGTGCTAGCGCTTCAGACCCCAGACTTCGAGGCGAATCAGACCCGTCTCCGTGTCTTCGCGTCGGACGACAACGCGGTCGCTGCCGATCGCGAAGAGCGCACCCTTGGGCAGGGTGACCCGCCCGGCGAGGACACCCTGCGGTGTGAAGACGGCCCAACTGGTGGTGCTATCGAGCGGCGATCCGGTCTGATTCACCCAGAGCTCGCCACCCGGTGCCATCTGCAATTGCCCGATCGCCGGGAAGCGCGCCGCGAAGCGGGTCTCGTCCAGCTTCTTGATCTCGGCGTCGATCAGCGCGGGGGGGGCCATCGTCTTGAGGCGCTCGAGCGCATCGGTGAAGACACGCTTGAACTCCGTCTGGTCGGCTGGCGTCACGTCGCGCACGGGCACCGCGACGCGCGTGATCTGCACCAATGCGCCACCGGTGCTGCGACGGTGAATCTCGAACCTGTCCCCTGGCGTGAACCAGATCGCATCGGGACCGACCACCACCTGCGGCACCATGCCGAAGCCGATC
>JBBRGR010000071.1:0-7945 GCA_038223815.1 Gemmatimonadales bacterium | reverse complement strand
GAAGAGCTCATATTTGGCGAGACCGATGTGGCTGCAGGCATACTCATGGCGCGAGCAGACTCGGCCGATGCTATGGGGGCTTCCCTCCGTGCGGCACCGGGGAATGGCATTCCCACGGGACCAGCAGGTGGCGCCACCAGTTCAACGGACTGCGGCCCTGTCGCGGCAACTAACCCGAGAGATCTGCTCGGGGCGTTTTCGGTCTTCCGGCCGGCGAACTGTGATATTCCTGAGCAGGAATGGCAGGGATCACGCATGCGTAGCAATTTTTTCGGAGTTCTCACGGTCTTCATGGCTTGGATTGCTCCGCCGAGCGGTCCTGCCATGCTTGCAGTTTACATTGGACTCAAGGCTGAATCTGTCGGAAAGGGCCACGCCCTGAACACTTGCTACAAGCAGCTCTATGGACCACCATGACACGCGCGGTGATCACGCACCGATCGCACTCGACTCGAGTGATGGTCGTCAAAGGGTGCGTGTAACTACGAGGAGACTATCGTGACTGAGGTTGGCGACGGGCGGCTGATCGCGCTCTATTATCTCGCGGCAGCCACGATGTTTCTCGGCGCGTTGGTGCTGCTCCGGCGTAGTGGACTGCCTGATGGCCTTCCGCGCCATATCGCCGGAGGCGGCCTCGTACTGCTGGCGATCTGTGAGCTCGCGCAAGCATCCATTGCCGCGGAGGCTTGGCCGCTGGGTGCTGATGCTTCGATTCGGGTGATGGTATGGATCAAACCGACATTGACGTTCGGGCTTTTGCTGGTCGTTTCGGGCATCGGAATCGCCGCGGTCCGGAAGCGACGGGGTGCGGACGCGCTTGTATTGCCGGGGGCCAATCGGTAGGCAAGAGCTCTAATGCTGCAGCCCTAGGAGGACGATCTGCCACTGGCAGGTCGTCCTCCGCTCCGGGCGCCGAATTCGCTCGTGGCAGACTCGCGAGCGATCGACGCAGGGCGGCGCGCCACGATCTGGCACGAGGTGCTGTCGAAGCCGGTGTCGTTGCGCGACGAGGAGTAAGGGCTACTTGGCTGTCGGAAAGCGTTCGTCGTAGAGGCTGATCGCCTGGGTGATGAACCGCTTGGCCGCTTCGGCGTTCTGGAAGCCGTGGCTCTCGATGCGTGTCCCCTCGAGATCCTTGTACACCTGGAAGAAGTGCTCGATCTCGCGAAGGGCGTGTGGGCGGATGTCATGCAGATCCGTAATGGCGCCAGCGAACGGGTCCGTCGTGGGCACCGCAATGATCTTCTCGTCGCGCTCGCCGCGGTCGGTCATCTCGAAGACGCCGACTGGCCGTACTTCGACGAGGCAGCCGGTGAAGACGGGCTCGCTCATCAGGACGATCACGTCGAGCGGGTCGCCGTCGTCGCCGAGGGTCTGGGGGATGAAGCCATAGTCGCCGGGGTAGTGGACGGCGCTGTGGAGGACGCGGTCCAGCTTGAAGACGCCAAGTTCCTTGTCGAGCTCGTACTTGTTGCGGCCGTGGGCGGGGATCTCGATGATGGCGGTGACCACTTCCGGGGGCCGGGGGCCCGGGGTAATGTCGTGCCAGGGGTGGAAGGGGCGCGGGGAGATCATCGAGGGGGCCTGGTCGGGGTCGTGGGTGATGGTCAGGTCTGGTAGGAATTTATTGGGGCTACGGGCTTGCCGCTGTGCGGGTCCTGCGGCAAATTGGTGGCGCGGCCCGAGTGGTGGAATGGTATACGCAGCGGACTCAAAATCCGCCGGGAGCGATCCCTTGCGAGTTCGAGTCTCGCCTCGGGCACTAGGAGCAGATACAGAGCGGCCCGTCCGGTGGACGGGCTGTTCTGCGTTTGGGGCGGTCAGATCCCTTTCGCGTGAATTGGTACCGATCTGCGGTGGGGTGGGGTGCGAGCGCCGATGAAGCGAGCGACATTGCGTGGCCGTCAGTTCCGCATCAGAGCGGGCCCTTTCGCTCGTGGTGAAGCCGATCGGCCGATTGTCCACCATCTGCCCACTCGCTGCACTCTTGCGGGTATGTCAGGACTGACATATGTTGCAGGGAACCGCGGACCGCCGCAAGCCGCTCGTCTGGCTCAAGGGTGAGGTGAAGTCGCCCCCATTCTCTGCCGCAGCCAGACTCGAGGCGGGTCTCCTGCTACGCCAGCTCCAGCGGGGAGATCGTTTGTCGCTGCCGCACGCTCGGCCGATGCCGTCGCTGGGTCGTCGGGTGCATGAATTGCGAATTGTGGATGCTGATGTGACCTGGCGGATTGTCTACCGCGTTGATGCAGATGCCATCGTGATCGCGGCGGTCTTTGCGAAGAAAGCGGCGCAGACGCCCCACCTGGTGTTCACCACATGCCAGGCACGGTTCAAGGCGTATGACGCTGCCACCCGAGAGTGACGAGATGAAGACCACCAAGCGTGACACGCTCAAGACGGCTGGCTGGGCCGTTGGCTCGACCGCGGATTTCCTCGGGCTCAGTGCCGAGGAGGCCGCGCTGGTCGAAATGCGGCTCGCGCTTAGCCAGACCCTGCGCACGTGGCGAACGAAGAAGCGGCTGACGCAGGGCGATCTGGCCAAGGCCCTCCGCTCGAGCCAATCTCGGGTCGCCAAGATGGAGGCCGCCGATCCCACGGTGTCGCTCGACCTGCTCATGCGGTCGCTGCTGCATCTCGGCGCCACGCCGAAGGACATCGCCAAGGCGATCGCGTAGTGCCAGTTCCTTGGGGCCGACCCGGACATGCGGATCGCGCACTCTCATGGCCTGCGTCCGCCACAGCTCGCCGAAGTCATCCGCCTCGTCCAGGAGCATCACGATGAATTCGCAGCCGCCTGGCGCTCCCATTTCGGACGTTGAAGTCACCAATGTCTCGGCAGATGGCGTGCAGCTCCGTGTCGGTGACCAGGTGCTCTTCGCGTCGTTTGACGACTTCCCGTGGTTCCGTGATGCGACGATCGCCGACATCACCCGCGTGGACCTCCCGTGCCCGGGGCATCTCTACTGGCCGGCGCTGGACGTGGATCTTGCCGTCGACTCGTTGATCAATCCGGCGGCCTACCCGCTCGTAAGTCGCTCCCGATCGAAGGCCCGTGTCGCTGAGGGGCCGTCGGAGTGATAGCCCTCAACACGACTCAGGCTGGATCAGTGTCGCCTTGCTCACCGGCGATATACCATGAAGCCTCCCGCGGCCGGCGCGCCGGTTGATGGCCCATGATCAGATCGACGGTGATGTCGTCCGGCTGAAGTACACACCAGCCTGACGGCGGCGGGCGCAGGATGGTGCTCGAGGGGGTCCCGGTGGGCGAGCAGACCGTGGAGCCCTCAATTCAGGGAGAATCAAATGCGATGAGCGCGCCACACACGCGGATCTGTAGTACGATCGCTTGCGCCCTGCTCTTCGTCGGCTGCGTGCCCGAGCAGAGGGAGGAAAGTGACTCACGTCACCCCTCACCACCCTCGATCGCAATGGCGGACACGCCGGCGGTCGTTTTTGGTGGGGGGCGCGACAGTACCGTGTATGACCTTGGCCGCACCATCGATGTGGATTTCTTGTCAGACGGTCGCCTCGCCGTCCTCTGCTGCGACAATCAAATCCTGATCTATTCCCCGGAGGGAAGCCACAGCGCGACGTTCGGTGGCCGAGGAGATGCGCCCGGTCAATTCCGTGCCGCGCGGATGATCGTGCTGCCTGGCGATACGCTCCTCGTCTACGATGCCATCTCCAAGCGAGCAACGTGGCTGGAGCCGAATACGGGCGTTGCCCGGAGTCTTACCTACCTGAGCGATATCCCGATGGGGTTCACCACCCCTCTTGGGGTGAGTGCCTCTGGCGAGGTCTTGTTGTCCTCGATCCACACTCTCCCCCGAACCGAGCTGCCAGCGCTGAACGATACGACGCGAAGCCTGGCCGAGGTCATTGCCGTCCTTCCGAGCGGCGCGCGCAGGCTTCTGCTTCGCGTACCAGACGTGCTGGTCGTCACCCGGAGGCCGCCGGTTGGTGCACCAGACGCTCGGCTGCTCGACAACGTGCGGTATGGCGGGAGCGCCAGCATTCAGATCACGGGTGACACTCTCATGCTCCTTGCGGGGGGCTCTCGACAGGTCGAACTCAGACGTGTGTGGGATGACACAGCGACGATCGGGAGATTCGAGATTCCTGTAGCGCGTGCAGCGGTCTCCGCGCAGGACAGAGCGGCATTCATTGCAGCCGAGACGGCGCCGCTTCGGGAGCGCGCGCTTGGCGGTCACCCTCCTCCGGTCGATCCGGAGGCCGTTCTCAATTTCCTTGAGTCCGCCGCCTTCGCGGATTCATTTCCACCGATTGTCCGCTTGCTCCTCGACAAGCGCACGGGCACCCTCTGGGCAATTCACGGTGGGCCCCGCGAGGCGGATGGGTGGCAAGCGACCCAGGTGGATCAGCGAGGTGTCGTTCTTGGCCGGTTAGAGGGTACGTTGCCGGGCTCAAAGCCGCTTGCCTTTAACGGTACACGGGTCCTTGTGGGACGTCTGCAGGAGGACGGTGTCACGACATTCGAATTGCGTTCGCTCTTGAGAGGCGCACCAGACTGAGGGCCACGTGACGTGACACCCACGAGACCCCGACCACTTTTCACTGCGAGCGCCGCCACATGCCGTTCCCTGACTTTGATGCCGGCGTCCCCGCCACACGGCCACTGTCGGTCCGTGCCGCCGTCGATCGAGGCCACGCGGTGATCAATCGGCGGGTGGCGCAGTTTATGGGCGTGCTCTTCACGGTTGGTACCGTGATCGGGGTGCTCGCCGGTCGAAGCTACGACGGCCTTGTCGCCGTGCTCTCCGCGCCCTTCGTGGCCTGGGTCTGGTGGTCGTACGCGACGCCGCGGTGGCGTGCGTGGGCGCACGCGCGCGGCGTGGATCCGGTCGAGCTGCAGCGGGTGGCCGAGGCGGAGAAGCTGGTGTGGCCGGTGGGGCATTTCTTCCAGTACACCGAGTTCCGGATCTGGCGGGAGTAGGGCGATGGGTGGTCTGACGACCTCACGGCACCGGCTCCACAAGTCTGTAGAGCTGGAGTTCTGCGTTACGAGTCGCCGAACCAGGCGCTGAGCAGACGAGCGCTAGCCAGCTGCCGTTAAGCGCCCAGCGCCCCACGAAGCCCGGGCACGAGAGTGGGATGGTTCCTATGTGCCCCGATGGAGTGAAGACATCGGCGAAGGCCGAATCGCCCGCCATGCCGACTATCCAAATTCTACCGAAGTCATCGTCAAGAATCGGTGCTACATGCGAAAAGTGCGGCAAGGATGTAGACCGAAACCTCTCGAGGTCGGCTGCGATCCGGGAAGGCTCAGTTGCCCGTCCGTCCGGACCGCGATAGGCCCGGGCACGTCGTTCGAAGTCCTGAATTTGTTCGGAGGTTGGCAGACGTGCTGGCAGATCTCGGGTGAACGAGCGAAGGAATGTCCCGGAGCTGTCATAGAGCCCAACGGTATAGGAGATCCCGTCTGCGACAATAACTCCTCCCCTCCAGGCGCCAATCGTGGGGCGGGGGCCGACGCGCGGGTCCGGCCCTCGTGGGAAGAGGCGGGTGACAAAAGAATCGGTGGGTTCCACTGCGACGGTGGCCTGATCCTGGTCGAGCGAGAACCATCCCGGCAGGAGCATGCCCGTCGGCGTCGGGCTACTGACGAGGAATCGCTTCCCCCGATTCGCCGCGATCAGGATCGGCGTGGTGAGCGTAATGGTACGGAGGCTTTTGCCGTTGCTTGGGTCGAAGCTCACAAGTCGCGCCTGTGCCATGTCGGCCACGAGGAATTCATTCGGCAACAACGCAGCCGGAATCGGGACGCGGATCTCTCCGGGGCCTTCCCCGGACCGCCCCATCCGGACCCGAAGGGTGCCGAGTGAATCAAAGATGCCGAGTTGCTCGTCTCCGGCCATGGAAATCGCCATCCCGACGCTCCCATCGGCCCCCAAGGCAAATCGCTCGTTCGCGTTGCTCGGCGGCGCATCCTCGGATGGGGCGAACGCAACTCGCCGCAACGCCGGCAGTTCCTCAGAGGCGCGGGTAGCCTTGTGCACCGGCTGATCGCCCGCGGTGCACGCCAGCAATGACCAGAGAACAAGGAGGCATACCACGTTGTGAGGTCGGATCGAGGCTTGCATTGAGGCGCTCGAGAACAAATGGGATGGAGCTGCAGTCATGCCGGCGGCGGAGACGTCAAGTTGTCATGTACGCGCGGGCGACCACAAGTGCGCTGTCCCCGATTCGGTGGACAGGTGCTGAAGGTCCTCGGGACTGCTGGACCATTGGGGCCATCTCCCGGTGCAGCCGGGTCAGCTCGGCGGCCACCGGACCGGGTACCGCTCAGTCCCACGATCCTCCGTCTGCGGCAGTTGGCCTGGCGCCTTGCTGCCGGGGGACCGTGGCAGGCCACTCTTCTCCCCGCATAATGCCGTTCCGAATGGAGGTCGTTGAGGTGCGTGCAAACCGCGGGAAGAGGGTTCGCCAGGTGGTGTCGATCTCGTGGACGTGAAGAACCGGCGCATCACGATGGTCGACTCCGGCGGTAGGGTGTTCCACGTGATCCCGCTTGGTGCGGCCGGAACGCAGCCTGAGCAGGTGTGCGCCTCCGGGAACGACCGCCTCCTTTCAAGTGTCCCTTCAGGGCGGCGAGACCGGCGGACGCTGAATCGTCGCACTTGCCTCCGGGCGAGGGTTCGCGGTCCTCTCCGGGGACGCACCGCCGCTGCTCGTCCCCTATCTCGAGCAGTTTGAGGTGTACGGGGTTGGCACGCGCAAGGACGAAGGCGAACTCAAGAGCATCGCGACCGACGAGATCGACCTCGTTGGGGACACCATCTTGGTGCTCTTCGAAGGCGAGACGCCGGAAAAGCATCGGCTGCTTGATCGTTACGATGCCCGCACGGGAAGGTACTTGGGCTCCTACCACTTGCCCTTCAAGACCTCCCGCGTAGCCGCTGGCAGCGGGCTGCCTTTCGCGAGAGGTACCGGCGGGGCGAGTATTCTGGCACTGCGGGCACGGCCGTGAAGGCGCCGCACGCCGGGCCCCGGGCGGCCGATTCTGGACGGTAGAGTCCGACGCGGATGGCCGCAGGGTGGAATGGCTGTTTCTCCCCGGCCCGTGGTATGGTTGACGGACACCTCGACCCTGTGACCCAGGAGCGCTGATGGCGGAATGTCTCAAAATACTGGTGGCGGATGACGCGCAACTCTTTCGTCACATGCTGGAGGCGGGACTGGCTCACCGATTTGACATTCTGCCGGGCGCAGCGACGTTGGGCGAAGTGGACGCGGCGTTCGCACGCGGCACGATTGACGTGGCGTTGATCGATCTCGCGTGGAAGAGCGAAGGATCATGCCTGCCTCGGATGAAGCATTGGCTGTCGCTGCAGCCGAACTGCCGTCTCGTGATGATCACCGGCTACGAGGAGTGGTTCCTCGCTGAGAAGTGCCTCGGCCACGGCGCGACCGGGTTCGCCGTCAAGAGCGACTCGATTGCAGACCTTGATCGCGCGATCACGATGGCAGCGCGCGGAGAGCGCTACATCAGCGACAAACTTGTTCGAGTGCCGGCGACCGGCCGCCGGAGCACCCATCGCACGCTGTCGCGTCCGGCGCGCCATGTCCTGCAGCTCTTGGCCGAAGGGTTCACCCAGAAGGAGATCGCGATGACACTTGGGTTGAAAGTTCGGACGGTCGAGGATCACGTGCGAGCAATCAAGGAGTACTTTGGGGTGCCGACGCGGGCGAAGCCGAACTGGCCAGTCTTTGCGGCTGGCGTTGTCGATCGCACAGGCTAGAACGTGGTTTGGGCGTGGTTGCAGTGATGCCGTGCGTCCCACAAATTCTCTGTGAGTCGTGGCGCGTCGGCCTGCCTGACCGGCTCGCGCCACCCAAAGTGGACCGCCGCGACCATCCCCAGAGCCGCCGTGGCAAACTGAATCCGGATCGGTGCCTCGAATACGGATCGGAGGACGTACTC